>CAYQVA010000126.1:0-5433 GCA_964420815.1 uncultured Anaerolineae bacterium | reverse complement strand
GTGTAGCCATATTTGACGTTGACCATGCCATCGGTGATGCGGTCACCCAGGACCCCCTCCACCGCTTTGGCCATGGACCCACCGGCCTTCCCTCCGCCGACGACGAAGATGCGCTGATACCGGGTCAGGTCATAGGTTCGCTCGCCGATGTGCAGCACATCGCCAACGAGAGAGACCTGCCGCTCGATGGCATTGATGGGGTCAACTGCCCTCAGCGCTACCGCCAGGACCTCCAGGGCTTGCTTTCTCCTCTCCCTGGTCTTTCCCTCCTTAAGCAGCGCAGAGCTGAACTGAAACATCTCACCACCCCTCGCACCAATTTTACCACACCTAGCCCTTAGGGGCAAGGGCGGAGTGGGTGTGGGTGTGTGTGCGTGAAAAGTTGACGGATTGAGGAGAGCAGCCTAGACAAGGGGATTGGACAACGAATGGGGAGCGAATAAACGAATAGGTTGCAGATCGCAGATTGCAAATTGCAAAAAACGGATAGAAGCTACTGCAATCTGCAATCCGCAATCCGCAATCTGCAATTCGTTAATCCGTTAGGCCGGAGGCCATTCGTTGACCGATCTTCGTCATCACCAATCAAACACGCACACCCGGCTAGGTTGGACCAGGGTCATTTGTTTCAGATTGAGTGGCTGATTTGGCGCATCTGTGCTATAATATGATACACAATTGTCCCATAAGGAGGTGATTATGCTTCGTCAGAAGGTTTTCCCACTCCTCTGCATTTCCCTGCTCCTGTGTGGCTGCTTGCCAGGACCAAGGGCCACCCTCGCTCCCCCTACCCCGACCAAGACGCCGAAGCCCACCTTCACCCCCGTATCCATAGTGGTCGAGATCCCCACACCCACGCGCACCCCGACCCCTGGCCCGTCGGCTGAGCGGTGCCCATTGACTGGAGAGGAGCTATCCGATCCCAGCCTCACTGCTCGCCGCCCCATCGCCGCGAAGATCGAGGCCTCCACCGTTTCCGGACCTCAGTCCGGCTTGAGCCGAGCCGACATAGTCTTCGAGCACCTGACGGAGGGGGGCATCACCCGCTTCACTGCTATCTACCTCTGCCGAGATAGCGAGGCCCTGGGGCCCATCCGCAGCGCCAGGCTCATTGACCTGGAGATCGTGCCCATGTTTGACGCCCTCTTCGCCCACGTCGGCGCCTGCCAGCGGCTCCTGGAATTCATCGCCAAATCCGACATAGCTGACCTGGACGAATACCTGGGCACACCAGGTTACCACCGCATCCCCGAGAGGGAGCCACCCTATAACGTCTACACCAGCACGGATGCCCTCTGGAGTGTAGCCAGCGAGAGGGGATTGCAAAAGGCGGTGAAACTCGAAGGGCTTTCCTTCTCCGAGGAGCCTCCAGCTTCGGAGGCTGCCGTCACCCACATCTCCATACCCTACTCCCGGTGGTATACCGCTCAGTATGAATACGACCCCCAGCGAAGGGCCTACCTGCGCTCCATGTCCGGGGAGCCTTCCATTGATGCAATCACGGGAGAGCAGTTGACCGTCACCAACGTCATCGTCCTCTATGCCGCCCACAATGAGACGGACATAAAAGACAACCTAGGCGTCCCTACAGTGGATATAGAGCTGACCGGCCAGGGCCGGGCCATTATCTTCCGCGATGGATTAGCCTTCGAGGGCCGCTGGTTAAGGGAGCGGCGCCACCAGATGCTGCGCTACGTGGATGCCTCCGGCAACCCTATCCCCCTAAGGCCCGGCAAAACCTGGATCCAGGTCGTGCCGCTCGGCATGGAGATAGAAACGAGATAGGGGATGGTCTCTAGAATTGACTTGCGGGTCATCAGCGTGGGCAACGTCCCTCCGGACCTGGTCGAGAAGCTGCGAGGGGAAATAGAGGGGTGCTATCGGAGGCTTTCCTCTCCCGGCACCGTGGAGCTGCGCCTGATTGACACGGCCGAGAGGTTAGCCGGTCTCTTAGCCAAGGAGAAGGCAGAGCTGGGCATATCCACCTCTGGAGACGAGGGGTTCCTGGCCACCCACGATGCTTGGCGAGGCGTGCCAAGGATAACCATCTGCGTCGAGAGGATAATGGGCCTCCCAAAGCTCCTGTGGCAGGGCATCATCAGGCACGAGGTAGCCCACACCGTTCTTCACGGCTCCCTCGAATATTACATCTTCAGGCTACCTCAAGATGTCCTGGCCATGGGGAGGGCAAGGGGGCTCGGGGTTCCCATCCTGCAGCAACTCTTCTACTACGTCTCTGTGGCCATCAAGGACTACGAGGCGACCAAGCTGCTAGTCAAGCATGGCTACGAGGAATGCCAAGCGGCCCTGGCCCTCCACCAATTGGAGGTCACCGAAGAGGACAGGCTAGCCTGGCGGATGGCTCGCCAGCACCCTCAGGCCAGGCTCGTCTACCTGGCCGCCCAACTGAAGCCGCTCCTGTTTGCCCATCCGCTCCTGGAGCTCCCCACCACAGCTCAACGGGTGAATCGGGGGGTGAGGGCGATGCTGGAGCACCTGCCGCCGGAGGAGAGGGAGAGGTTGCTCACACTAGCAGAGCGGGTGACATCCGATCTTAGCGATGATACCCACCGCAACATAGAGATGGCCCTCAGGCTGGTTTTGGAGGCCCTAATGTAGCGGCGGACGGCTCTGTCCGCTGAGAAAGCCGACACAGCGGTCGGCCGCTACGCTAAGATTACATGAGAGGAGTGCGAGATGAAGATTGTTTCCCTGCACCCTTGGAAGGTTGCGCCAGCCGAGGCGATGGAGATACAGCAGCGGTTACGCGAGAAGGTATCCAGGGAATGCGCCTTCACTGCTGTGCGCACTATAGCTGGCGTTGACGTGGGCTTCAAGGGGGGCATCGCCAGGGCAGCGGTAGTGGTGCTAAACTACCCGGAGCTGGCCCCTCTCGATGAGAGCGTGGCTGAGTTGGAGGTGGAGTTCCCTTACATCCCGGGGCTGCTCGCCTTCCGCGAGGCACCGCCCATCCTGGCCGCTTTCGAGAGGCTTCAAACGGAGCCGGACCTGATCATCTTCGACGGACAGGGCCTCGCCCACCCCCGCCGCATGGGCATCGCCTCCCATGTAGGGGTGATCCTCGACCTGCCCTCCATCGGTTGCGCTAAGTCGCGCCTCTGTGGCATCCACGAGGAACCGGGACCTGAGAGGGGCTCCTACACCTACCTCTATGATGGGGACGAGGTCATCGGCGCGGTGGTGCGCACCCGCACCGACGTCAAACCCCTCTACGTCTCCATCGGCCACAAGATTGACCTGGAGACGGCCATCCAATATGTCCTCAACTGCTGCCGCGGCTACAAGCTCCCCGAGCCGACGAGATATGCCCATCGGGTAGCGGCGGGGGAAAGATTGCTGCCAGGTGGGATTCAGCCAACCTTATTCAACCTGTAACAAAGGGGGCTGAGGGAAACGAGGGAACTGAAGGGAACAATCCCCTCAGTTCCCCTTAGTTCCCTTAGACCCCTCGATTATCAAATGGAACAGCAAATCCAACAAGCAGCAAATCTCATCGCCAACGCCAAATACGTCGTCGCCCTTACCGGGGCGGGCATCTCCACTCCCTCCGGCATCCCCGACTTCCGCAGCCCAGACTCGGGCCTGTGGAGCAAGGTGGACCCCATGGCTGTGGCCTCCCTCTATTCCTTCCGCCTTAGCCCTCACGCCTTCTACGAATGGGCCCGCCCCCTGGCTAAGGCACTGGTGGAAGCCCAACCTAACCCGGCCCATCGAGCCCTGGCCGATTTAGAAGGGATGGGGCTCCTAAAAGCGGTCATCACCCAGAACATAGACGACCTGCATCGGAAGGCCGGTTCAAAGCGGGTATTGGAGATCCATGGCACCATGCGCGAGGCCACCTGCCTCAAGTGCCATCGGGTCGTCACCACTCAAGGGTTAGTCGAGCAGTTCATCGAGACGGGCGAGATTCCTCTGTGCCAGTGTGGGGGGATGCTAAAGCCCAACGTCGTCCTCTTCGGGGAGTGGTTGCCGAAGAGGGTCCTCCTGGAAGCCTGGGGGGAGGCTGAGAGGTGTGACCTGATGCTGGTTATTGGCTCCTCCCTAGAGGTGGCCCCGGCATCGGAGATACCCTTCGTTGCCCAGCGATACGGGGCGAAGCTGGTCATCATCAACCACCAGGAGACTTACCTGGACGACCTGGCTGAAGTAGTCATCCGCGAGGACGTGGCCGAGGTGTTGCCCCGTATCGTAGAGACCTGCCGCCGGATCAGGTAGCTCCCCCCGTGGTCGGACGCTGCTTCAGTTGTTAGGGCCGCCCTCCACCCAGCGCTCGAAGGGGAGGGCCATGAAACCTGTGATTACCCCGAGGAGCACCGCCAGCCCAACCCTGAAGACGTAGTATGACAAGCCCATGTACTTTATCTCTAACGGAGTCCTCATCGGTCCCATGAGTGTCTGGCCGGTCATGAAAGCCACCGTTGATGAGGCTTTCAACCCCCTCCTCCGCAAGATAGCGATAAAAGGAAGCACCTCGAAGAGCGTCCCCGGCGTGGCGATGCCGGCCAGGGTGACAATGATAAAGCCTTTGGCATTCGACCTAAAGACGAGATACCTCTCCACTATCTCCCTGGTGAGCCAGACATCGGCTAAACCAGCCAAGAAGACGCTGAGGAGTAGCGTGGGCATGATGTCCCTCACCGAGTCGAGGGTGAGGAGGAAAGAGGGCTTTAGCTTTGTGGGGTCCGCCACCGCTGTGTAGATTACAGAGACAGCCAGGATGATGAAGATGGCCATGTCGAAGGCGATCTCTCCCAGACCTCGTTTAACGGTCCTCTCCATATCACCTATCACCTATAAAAGAGTTCTGCCAAAAGGCCGGCGAGGAAGATGGCTGCGACGGAGATGATAGTCCTGATTATGCTGAAACGGAGGCCGAACAGCTTTATTTCGATGAAAGCCGCCTCCGGCATATCCAGCATCTGCTGGCCACATATTACCGCCGTAACTGCTCCAATGCCCGCTCCGCTGGACAGCAAGAAAGTGGCGATGGGATAGATTATGTACCTGGGGCCAGGGATGATGAAGCCTAGCATCGTGGCGATGAAGATGGCCCAGAGCCCGGACCTCCCACCCAAATAGGTAGCAACGATTTCGCTCGATACCCACGTTTGGAGGAGGGAAGCGAAGGCCAATGCGGCCAAGAAAATGGGGATGACACCGATAAGCATGCGGATGCTCTTAGATAAGGCGAGCCGCGTCTTCCCCCTCTCCAGCTTATATGAGAACGCATATAGGGCTCCCACGAGTAACAGCATCGCTAACAAACTAAGATCCATTCTTCTCCTCCCACTCTGGGACTAGGGAAGCTCCCTTCAAATTTAACACAGTCTGGCTTTTTTGACAAACAGCAGACATTTTCAGTACATCACAATGGTGCGCTACCGGGCGGCGTCCCCGCCGCCCTAATTGGGC
>CAYQVA010000125.1:0-5485 GCA_964420815.1 uncultured Anaerolineae bacterium | reverse complement strand
CGCCACCAGCTCGTAATTCGGATTAGCTTGTTTAAAATCGAGCTGCTGGCGCAGGGTCACGTTCTCTATCTCGGCCTCCCGCAGGCGCACGTTTTCAGACATCAGCCTATCCACCAGCTCCTGAAGCTCCCTGTTCCTCGCCTCCAAGCTCTCCCATTCGCGCACCGCTTGAAGGAGGCTGCTGCCCCGGTTGACGAGGTGACCGACAGCACGCTGCAAGGGGAAGATAAGGTGGAAAGCCATGTCTTCCACAGGCCGCAATTGGTGGCTCTGATCCAAGACGAAGCCTCCTATGCTCACTATGGCCAGGAGGAAGAGGGCTATAGATCTGGTTCGATTCACGGCCTACTCCTATCTCAGCTCACCTCGCTGGGCGCTGACCAGCACCTTATGCAACGTCTCCAATTCCTCTAATACCTTGCCCGCCCCGTAAACTACGCAGTTCATAGGATCCTCGGCCACATAAACGCGCATCTTGAGCTCCTCGGAGAGCCTCTCCGCTAGGCCTAGGAGGAGCGCCCCCCCACCAGCCAGGGCTATCCCCTGTTCCATCAAGTCGGAGACCAGCTCCGGAGGTGTCTCGTCAATGGTGCTTCTCACGGCCTCGACGATGGTGTTGACCGGCTCGGACAGGGCCTCTCGGATCTCCACGCTACTCACCTCTATGGCCTCCGGCAGGCCAGTGATGAGGTTGCGGCCACGCAGGGTCATGGTCAACTCCTCATCCAAGGGGTGGGCCGAGCCGATGGTGATCTTGGCCTTCTCGGCCATCTGCTCACCAATGAGGAGGTTATACTTCTGGCGGGCATATTGGATTATCGCCTCGTCCATCTCATCGCCGGCCACACGGATGGAGCGGCTGGCGACGATTCCTCCCAATGCGAAGACGGCTACCTCCGTGGTGCCTCCTCCGATGTCCACGATCATGCTCCCCACCGCTTCGGTGACAGGCAGCTCCGCACCGATGGCGGCGGCCATAGGCTGTTCGATGAGGAAGGTCTCGCGGGCGCCGGCGCTGATGGAGGCGTCGTGCACCGCCCTCTTCTCCACCTCGGTCACCCCGCTAGGGATGCCGACGACGACCCGCGGCCTGGGGATGGGCATGAACAATTGATCGTGCACCTTATTAATGAAGTAATGGAGCATCCTCTCGGTGATGTCGAAGTCCGAGATGACGCCGTCTCGCAGGGGGCGGATGGCAACGATGTTGGCTGGGGTGCGGCCCACCATCTGCTTCGCCTCGGAGCCTATGGCCAGGATCTGCTTGGATCTCTTCTCGATGGCCACTACCGAGGGCTCGTTAATTACCAGGCCCTGGCCGCGCACCAGCACCCGGACATTGGCCGTGCCCAGGTCTATGCTGATGTCGCGGGAGAACAGGCCTAAGATGGCGTTCAGGGGACTGAACACGTGACCCCTCCTCTCTATCCTAACGAGAAGTTTCTCCGTCTTCTTTCGAAGCTCTACTAACGAAACCTCTCCCCCGTTTGCTGTCGGAGTATTGCATCTCCCCAATTATGCATTCTCATATTTTCCGGGGAGAGGTTTCGTTATTCCCTTCACCTATGCATTCTCTCTTTTTTCAGAGGACTTCCCGTTACCTCTGTCTCTTCGACCTCTGGGGCTTCCTCAACCTCCTCCTTCACCTTCCTGGGTTTAGTGACGACCTCCACCTCTTCCACCTCCGGCACCCTTTCCTCCTCCGGTCGGAGGACCTTGACTATCAGCTCCTCGGGATCAGTCACGATCTCGACGTCGGGGCCTACTTTTAGATCCCCTACGTGGAGGGCCTGATCAATCTCCTCCAAGCTTGTGAGATCTACCTCAATGGATTGGATCAGATTGCCGGGGAGGCACTCGACCTCAACGGATTCGAGGCCATGGAAGAGGATGCCCTCCCCCCTCTTCACGATGGGCGATTCCCCCACAAAGACCAGAGGGACCTCCGTCGTCACCTTCTCCCCCATGGTCACCTCATAGAAGTCAACGTGGAGGAGGGCCTGGGTGATGGGGTCCCGTTGTATCTCCCATGCCAGGACCACCCGCGGCTTTCGCGCCCTTCCGACCCTTAGGGCGATCAGTCTGTTGCTTCCGGCTTGGGCCAGGGCTCGCCGCAGCGCCTTCTCCTCGACCTCGAGGGGGAGGGCGTCTATCCCATGGCCATACAGGATAGCGGGGATCAGTCCCCTCCGCCGCAGCTGTTTTACCTTTTTGCCGAAAACTTTCCTCTTGTTGGCCTTCAATTGGATCTCTTCCATCTCTCCCCTCGTTTATCCTGAATTGTGTTTCTATTCTAATGCACTTTTGCCTTTTCGTCAAGCAGACTTCTTAGCCTACACATAGCACGTAAACGAGGCTACCCAATAGCCACTAGCGGTAATGAGGTTATGCGTCGAAGAGGGCGCATGGGGCTAGCCCTTCAAAGGGCTATGAACTTGACGAAATCGAGGAACTGCATTAGAATTAGGGGTGTTAAGCGCAAGAAATGGAGATCATGCGGTGTTCGAGAGCTTATCGGATAAGCTGCAAGGGGTTTTCAAGAGGCTGGCTGGCAGGGGGAGGTTAAGCGAGAGGGACGTTGACGCTGCCCTGCGTGAGGTGAAGCTTGCTCTCCTGGAAGCTGACGTCAATTACAAGGTGGTCAAGGAATTCGTGGCTCGGGTGCGAGAGCGGGCCGTCGGCGTCGAGGTGATGCGCAGCCTCACCCCAGCGCAGGCTGTGGTCAAGATTGTCAACGAGGAACTGATACGTATCCTGGGCACGCCCTCCAAGATTGACCTCTCAGGTCCCCCTCCCCACGTGATCATGCTCGTTGGCCTCCACGGTTCGGGAAAGACGACGACGGCGGCCAAGCTGGCCCTGCACCTGCGAAAGCGGGGGCAGCGCCCCCTCCTCGTCGCCGCCGACCCCTACCGCCCTGCTGCAGCCACGCAGCTCGAGGTTTTGGGGAAACAACTGGACATTCCGGTCCACAGCGAAGCGGCCAATGTACCTCCCCCCGCTATCTGCGCCAACGCCGTGAAACGAGCCGAACAATCGGCCTATAGCGTGGTCATCCTGGATACGGCGGGCCGGTGGCACATTGATGAAGAGATGATGCAGGAGCTGGAGCAGGTCAAGTGGGCAGTATCGCCAGCCGAAGTGCTCCTGGTGGCCGACGCCATGACCGGACAGGAAGCCGTGCGCGTAGCCGAGGAGTTTAACAAGCGGATTGGTCTGACTGGCCTTATCCTGACCAAGGTGGACGGCGATGCCCGGGGCGGCGCAGCCCTCTCCATCCGCTCCGTCACCGGCGTGCCCATAAAGTTCCTGGGTGTGGGGGAGAAGACCGATGCCTTGGAGCCCTTCCATCCTGACCGCCTTGCCTCGCGCATCCTGGGCATGGGCGATATCCTGACCCTCATCGAGAAGACGGAGGCGGCCTTCGATCAAGAGAGGGCCCTGCACATGGAGAAGAAGCTGCGCACCGCTACTTTTGACCTGGAGGATTTCCTGGAACAGTTGCGGGCGGTCAAGAAGATGGGACCTCTGAGTCAGTTGATGGAGATGGTCCCTGGTTTAGCTGGCCTTAGCCGCCAGATTTCACCTGAGATCACCGATAGACAAATGAAGAGGATGGAAGCCATCATCAATTCCATGACCCGCGAGGAGCGGAGGAATCCGCGGATCATCAACGCCAGCCGCAAGCGGCGCATCGCCCGGGGCAGCGGTACAACCGTCCAGGAGGTCAACATGTTGCTCAGCCAGTTCCGCCAGATGCAGCGAATGCTCAAGCAGCTAAGTGGCGAGCGGGGCATCTTATCTATGTTCGGCAAAGGGAGAATGCTATGATCGTTAGGTCATCGGAAGTGGAGCCGATCCTGATGATGAAGGGCGTGTGGCGGCGGACCCTCCGCTATGGCGAGAGGGTGATGCTGGCCCACTTCACCCTTGAGGAGGGGGCTATCATACCTCCCCACAGCCACCCCCACGAACAGGTGGGCTACGTCATCAAGGGCGAGGTGGCCATGACCATCGCCGACGAGACCTATAGCCTGCGTGGCGGGGACAGCTACCTCGCTCCGGCGAACGTCGAACACAGCGCCAAGGCCATAAAGAGGTCGGTCGTCATTGACGCCTTCTCCCCACCGCGGGAGGATTACAAGTAGCTGATGGCATATCGCAGATCGCATATTGGAACAGAGCGGGCGATAGGCAATCAGCGATATGCGATGGAGCGAAGCGAGCGATAAGCCATACGCCAAATTGAAAGGAGTCGGATAGGATAATGGTAAAGATAAGATTACGTCGCATTGGAATGAAGAAACAGCCCAGCTACCGGGTGGTGGTCGCCGATTCCAGGTCGCCCCGCGACGGGCGGTTCATCGAGACCATTGGCCATTACAACCCCCGCACCGACCCGCCGACCGTTAAGATAGATGAGGTGCGGGCTCTCCATTGGCTGCTGCAAGGTGCCCAACCGACCGATGCTGTAGCCAGGCTGCTAGAGAAGACGGGCATCATGGAGAAATTCAAACGCGTAAAGGCTGGGGCCAGCATAGAGGAGGTTCTAGCCGTCAAGGAGATGGAGAAAGAGCGGCCCATGGAGGTCGAGGAGAAAGCCCTCCCCGCGGTTTATGAGATGCCCATTGAGGAACTCGAGCTCTCCACGCGCGTCTATAACGCCTTAAAGGAAGCCGGGTTGACGAAGGTGGGGGAGATAGTGGAGAGGTTGGAGAAAGGGGAGGAGGAGATTTTAGCCATCCCTGACCTCGGCCCCAAGTCATTGGAGGAGCTACGCGAGAAATTGGAGCTTATCAGCACCGAGAGTCGCTGATCCCCCAGCAAGAATGCTAGATTCAGTAAACCGCAATCGTAGCGGCGGACGGCTCTGTCCGTCCCCCCAAAGGCGGCCACAGATGTAAGACCTTTCATCAGGGCCATCGCTACGCGAGGTTGCGGAGTATTGAGACTGCTCATCAGCATCGAGAGCCTCCGTCGCCAGAGGAACCTAGCTTGAGAGGGGGTTGGTCTGATGAAGGAGCTTATCGAATACATCGCCAAGTCGCTTGTTGATAACCCCGACCAGGTCCAGATCGAGGAGATAGTTGGGGCACATTCGGTCATCTACGAGCTTCACGTCGCCCCCGAGGATATGGGCCGCATCATCGGCAAGGGGGGACGAGTGGCCAATGCCATGCGCACCCTCCTCAGAGTGGCAGCTATAAAGGAGGGGAAACGCGCCATCCTGGAAATAGTTTGAGGGAGATTGGAGGCCTAATGGCGGATATCAAGTACTGGATCGGTTTCAACATCGTCCCTGGCATAGGGCCGGCCAAGTTCCGCGCCCTCATCGAGCACTTCGGCGATCTGGAGGCTGCCTGGCGAGCGGAGGCCCACGAGCTGAGGGAGGCGGGGCTGGACCGGAGGGCCATCGAGAACCTCCTGGCGACGCGGGCGAGGATCTCCCTCGATGAGGAGGTGGAGCGGGTTGCCCGCAGGGGGG
>CAYQVA010000124.1:0-5495 GCA_964420815.1 uncultured Anaerolineae bacterium | reverse complement strand
CCCCGTTGAGCTTCTCGATGCCCAGCACTTCCTTCCAGAGAGAAGCCAAAGCCCCCTGATATGCATCAGAGAATATGGTCTCCACGTCTTGTGCGGTGGAGTAGATCGAACCGTCGCTGGCTGAGGATGTGATCTTCGTTAGATAGGGGGTTATGGCGGTCAATTGAGGATTCGCCATTCGGGCCTTCAAAGCCTCGGCGATCTGCGTCTTAGCTACGACCTTCCCGCCTTGCAGATAGAAATTGTAGAGGGTGTTAAGATCATTTGCGGAAACATAATCCAGCGAGGGGGCTAAGACCAAAATGGTTTCAACCCCCTGGAGGTCCTCGCTCTTCAGGTCCGGCGAGATGATGCCCTTCACGTTGTTCCTGGCCAGGGCGTTCAGGTCCCAGTATTTGTAATTTAGGGCGCTGCTACTGATCAGGCTGCGGAGGGTGGGCAGGTCTCGGCTGAGGCGGGTGACCTGCAGCCAGGATTTGGTCTTCCCGATCAGCTCGTAGGGATAACTGGAAGGGGCGAAGAGCAGGACGGCGATCGGAGATGGCGTCGCCGCCGTGGTAGTCCGGATGTTGACCCCCGCTGCCAACACCCGCTCGAACATCTCATCGGGGTTGTAGACGATGGGGTTCGTATCGTTGTAAAGCCCTTGGCCCTTGAGGTTGTAGTTCCAGAAGACGATGCCGCCCAGCTTCCCACCGGTCTGGGTTACCAATCCAACCAGATAGTACAGGTTCGCCACCGCATCGGCGATGTCCGCCTTATCCGAGCTGGCTTGCCCTAATCCCCAACTGTTGGCCGTGGACCAGAGCCAGAGGGGCTTATCATAGATTTGGGAGTAATGGCCCAAAGCCCGGATGAGGATGAACAGAGATGTGAGGTCATGGTCTGTGATGGGCTCGGTAGGGGGACCATCCTTGGGATAGGCGTCGAAGGTGACAGCGAAGTTGGGCGGAGTATCCCTGAAGAGGGGCTCGATGTCGGGCATCAAATAGCCGTAGCGAGCCAGAAGGCCGCAAAAGGACATGGTGGTCTGCACCTCCGGATCAATCTGGTGCCACAAATTGGCGCTCCAGGCGGCGTATTCGGCGATGTAATGGGCCTGAAACTGGCCCAGTTCCCGCCACCTCTGGGGATCGGCCCCGACCTGCCAGAAGGAGAAGCCATACCTGTCAGTGAAAACCGCGTTCGCGTGGCTGGAATAATCGCCCCCCTGCGGCTCGTCAGCGAGGTTGATCATCAAGATGATGTCTTTATAGGGCTGGATGAAGTTGGCGTTAACCCACTCGTAGTAAGCTCGGATGTCGCTTCGGTAAGCTGGCGAATAGAACGAGGCGCTTATCCCCCCGATGTCGAGTGGATTCCCGTTGTAATCCCGACGCAGGTCATTTGGATGGGCAGCGTTCCACTGGCTCCCCATCTGGATCTGATACCCGATGGGGAGGATGACCTTCATCCCTTCCTCTCGACAGACATCTAACATGCGGTACTGGGCGCTCACTATAGCCTGTGCATCTCCATGGAGAGGGTTCGCGGGGTCAATGTAGGCTCGGTAGACCGCGTAGGATAGACCCGGCTCCTTCTTAGTCTGATCCACCTCCCCTGGGTTGTTATGCCCCATCCAGACCACATCGGCCCCATGCTCCCTCTGCCTCCTGACGATGGCTCGCATCTCCTCCTTGCTCAGCTCCGGGTAGGCCTCCACCACCCAACCTATGTGCATCTCGTAGGTTGTATCACCTTCAGTTGGCGGTGCCGCCTCAATGGTGATCACATCAGTGGCGCTATCTATTTCGGAGAGGTTGGTCACCGTCAGACACACGGTATATGTTCCCGTCAGGGCGTAGGTATGGGTGGGGTTTTGAAGGGGGGAGAAGTGACCATCGCCGAAGTCCCACCACCAAGCCGTGGGGTAGTCTGTGCTTCGATCGCTGAAATGAACCACCGTGTTGGGGTAAATGATGGTGGGGGTGTAGGTGAAGGCTGCCTTGAGGGGGACGTAGTCGTTAAGGACGAGAGGGAGATAGAGGTGGTAGGAAAGGAGTGAATTGGATTCAATGGGCTGGGACTCGCTAGACGCCGGCGCGATATCCCATCGCCTCTCATAAGCGGGAGCAGAGGCCGTCTCCCGGGCTGAGCTTGCTGACAAGGCCAGGACGAGGGGCAAGCTGGCTGCTAGACTGACGAGGATAGCAGTGCCGATGCCTCCCTTCGATGTAGTTTTTAACACCTTGATGATCATTCAATCCAGCATGGAACAGCTAGGGAAGAAACAACCCACTACCCTCAGAACCTCACAGAATCTTCACATCGCCAATTAAGGCTTCCACTCGTAGATCGAGCTTATTCTCTGCCGATTCGAAATCATCGGAGACATAAAAGCCGCCAACCCTTTTGAAACGGTCTCGATCTATGCGTAGCGAGGCTAAAGAGCCTAAGCTAGCTTTGATCCTCGCCGCCACACCGCTAGGGATATCCAGGGTCATGTCCCCGACATAACTCCTCAGGAAGGCGGTGGTAAGTCCCGCTGTTTGAGGGAACTCGACGCTGATCTCGCCGATTTTGCTATCAACATGCAAATCTGTGAGTTTGAGGCTGGAGAGGTCCAAATCCACGTCGCCGATCCAGGCGTCAACGCTCATCGTCAGTGGGATCTGAGGTGTAAGTTTGACCCTTCGGTCACCGAGGATGCGCCAGAGCGGTGGGAAGAAGACAAACTCCCCACCCCATCTGGCGAGGCACAACTTCCCTTCCCCCTCGGAGACATCAAAGGATGGGGATATGCCCGTTTCGAACCTCCCTTCGACCAGCTTCGTGGGGTCTCCTAGATGCCCCACCTTTAGATCGCCGATTCCGGCCTCGATCTCTATGTGGGCCCTTTTCAAATCCCCCAAGTCCCGATCAAAGCGCTGCCTCCCAGCCCAGGGCCGGCCCCGGGCGAGGATCAACTCCAGCCCGATCAAGATCAAAATCAGGGGCCATAGCTTCCACAGGTCTATGGGAAGCAGCCCAAAGTTGTTAAGGAGGAATAGGAGACCAATGGCAATGAGGATGAGGGGGCCAGCCAGGGGTGGCCGACGCCTTCGGCGGAATTCGCTCATCTCTAACCTCCTCGCAAACGCTCTCCGTATGCTGCAGCTTTTTCCTCCGCGCCGATTGAGGAGAGCGTTTGCGACCTCACAAACACTCTCCGTATCCTACGCGCACCTGCTCTTCTGCGCCGGCTGAGGAGAGCGTTTGCGACTTCCTGGCAGGGTGAAAGCGCATACAGACGCCAACGCCTGCAGCTATGTCCCATAGGCTCTTTTCAGGCCAATGGGGGTCCTATTCTTCTTCCACCAGGTATACGCCGTCGTTTTGGCGCACCTTGTCGGCGACTTTCAGCCCGATCACTTGCCCCGCCTCGGCCACTTCGATGGGCTCGTGCTCGATCTCCATGGAGTCCACCGTCTGCTCGAAGTCCGTGGTGGCTCCCTTGAGGTGGATGGTATCGCCTACCTTCAACTTGCCGGTCACTTCAACGACGGCCACCCCGATCTTCTTGTAATAATGGGTCACCCTTCCGACCAGTTTCTCCGGCATCTCTTAAAATTCCTCCTTCCTTGTGGTTGACCGACAACAATTATACCAGATTCTAGCCCCTTTGGCAACAGGGATGAAGACTCTTTCGTTTTCAAAAATTGTGTTATAATTAGAACGTGATGGGGATCAAGTATAAGCCCTACCGCGCCAGGAGCATGGTCAATAAGCTCAAGCGATAAGCTGGTTCTGGAATGAAACGGGGCATCGTGGCCACGGCTGGTGTCTACGACGCCTACCAACCGCCTGAGGCCAGGTACCGCATCACTCGACAGATACTGAATGCTCTCAAGCGCCATGGTTTCGAGGAGGTTTAGCTGATAGGTAAGAGAGGGATAGAAGCAAGTGACCGCTGAGATCTGGCGATGCCTTATCATCGCATATCTCCTAGGCTCCATCCCTACGGCCTACATCGTGGGACGGTTGGTGGCTGGGGTGGACATCCGCACGGTGGGTGACGGCAATGTGGGGGCCAAGAACGTCTACTCGCAAGTAGGGCCGCTTCCCGGCCTTGTGGTGGGATTGTTCGATGTCGCCAAAGGTGCTCTGGCCGTCCTCTACGCCAAGCGGCTGGCGTTACCGGAGATGACCATCTTATTGGCTGGATTCGTCGTTGTCTTGGCCCATGACTGGATGATCCCGTTGCGCTTCAGGGGTGGCCAGGGCATGGCAGCCAGCTTGGGTGCTTTCCTCGTTTTGCTACCACAGGAGACCATCATTATCCTAGCTCTAACAGGGGCACTTCTGCTCCTCACGCGACGCTGGAACCTGAGCTGGAGCATAGGCTTTGGACTGTTGCCCATCCTCGCCTGGCTAGCCGGGAGGCCCCCAAAACTGGTGCTCTATCCCGTCGCCCTCCTTCCCACCATCGGCATCAAGAAGCTCATTGACCTGCCTCGGGCACGCAGGCTAGCTTCACAGGCAAGCGGAAACGATAGCAAGCTGAGGTTTTAGCGAGCGGCAAAGTCGATAGGTCTCCATAACATCAGGAGGGAGGAGAATGAAAGTCTTACGCAATGTTCTAAAGATCCTAGCCATCGCCATCCTCGTCGTCCTGGTGATGGTGGTTAGCGGGGGCTATGTCTTCATCCGCCGCAGCTTCCCCGCCATCAACGGCACGATCCAGGTGCAAGGCCTGAAGTCCAGGGTCGAGATCTACCGCGACCGGTGGGGCATACCCCACATCTACGCCGACAGCATCGAAGACCTCTTCTTCGCCCAAGGCTACGTCCACGCCCAGGACCGCCTCTGGCAGATGGAGTTCCACCGCCGCATCGCCAGCGGCACCCTCTCCGAGGTGCTGGGCGAGGCCACCTTGGAGGCTGATCGCTTCCTGCGCACCATCGGCTTGCGCCGTGCTGCCGAGGCCGACCTGGCCCTCCTCGACGATGAGACGCGGTTGATCCTGGAGTCCTACGCCCGAGGGGTCAACGCCTTCATCGAGGCCCATCAGGACAGGCTCCCCCTGGAGTTCACCATCCTGGGCTTCAAGCCTGCCCCCTGGACGCCCCTCGATAGCCTCAGTTGGGGCAGGGTTATGTCTTGGGACCTGGGAGGAAACTGGGAGACGGAGCTATTGCGCGCCAGGCTTATCCAGAAGCTCGGTCCAGAGCTGACCCAGGAGCTAATCCCTCCCTACCCCGAGGAAGGTCCATTCATCATCCCGCCTGAAGCCAAAAGCTACGCTGGCCTGTTTTCTCCGCCATTTACTTCTCCTTATCTCCCCTTGTTTCTTTCCATTTCCCTTGGTTTAGGCAGCAACAACTGGGTCATAGACGGCACCAAGTCCGCCACCGGCTCGCCCCTCCTGGCCAACGACCCCCACCTGGGCATCCAGATGCCCTCCATCTGGTATGAGGTGCATCTGGTAGGTGGGGGGTTCAACGTCATTGGGGTCTCTTTCCCCGGCGTGCCGGGCG
>CAYQVA010000123.1:0-5524 GCA_964420815.1 uncultured Anaerolineae bacterium | reverse complement strand
GTCGTCCACTATGGTCAGTTCGAACCGTCCGCCTTCGCTGGGGGTACGTCCCAAGAGGCGACTACGGGAGGCGATTCCGTAGGTGCGGGTATAGGCCGTCACCTCGGCCTGGACATTGAGGGCAAAGGGGAGGACGCGGCTTCCGGTCACCATCTGCGGGAGGGCGGATTCGGACGCAAGTATCATCCCATCGGGGAGGGCAAAGCTCACGTCCTCTAGGGAGAACATCCCAGTCTGCCATTGCCCGCTTGACCGCTGGAATATAGCACCCCGTTGGTACAGGGGCGGTCGTCGAATGATCCCGTCCTGTACGAAGAGGCCATAGGGCTCCCCCAGCGCGGAGTGGAAGCTGAAGAAATCGTGATGCTCCAGTAGGAAAAAGGCGCTGTTGAAGGCGATCCGTGGCCGCTCGTGCCAAACGAATTCCCTCAGGAATCCCAACCGGCCGATAGGGATCAGGTCTTCCATCACGGGGAAGTCGTCGAACGTCATGCGATCAGACGGCCGGTTTCCGGGGCCCAGTTCGATGTATAGGCGCTTCTCACGCTTAAGCAGGGCAAGCACAGCTTCCCCACGAAGCCGCCAGGCTGCCTCCGTCTGGGGTATCAGCGGCCGCCATCGGCCCTGCTCGTAGAGCAACCATCCCCGCTCTAACAAAGCGCGCATGGTATAGGTGATGAGCGAGTTGGCGCTCAGAAGTTCCTCTCCCGCCTCTGTGTAGCAAGGGGCATCGGGAAACAACTCCCCGGCGGGCCGATCACGCTCCAGGCGGACGAAAGCTATGATCCGGGGGTGGATCTCACCACGATTGAGGGCCTTGACGTAGCGCAGGTAGGCGATATCCTTCAGCTTCACCAAAGGGTCACGCTGGTCAATGTCGAGGAAGGAAAAACCCGCTGGGGAGAACCTCAGGACGATGTAGTCGGAGAAAGTGCCATCCTCCCAGCGGATGCGATCCTGGAGCTTATCTATGCCCTGATAGGTTAGCCAGCGGCCTCGAGGCCGGTGAGCTGTTTCGCCCATTGAATCAACTCGCGCGCTTTTTCGGGGGTGTCGGCCTCGGCGAAGAGACGCAGCACCGGCTCGGTGCCCGAGAAGCGTACCAGCACCCAGTTGTCGTTATCCAGCAGGAACTTGGTGCCGTCCAGGTGGGAGATGCCCCGCACAGGGTAGGGGCCGATTTTCTCAATCTCCGCCTCCTGAAACCGCCTAGGTATGATCACCTTCATCTCAGATGTGGCCGGGACATTCTCCTCAGCGGTGAAGAGGCGACCGATGATGGCATATATCTCTTCCAAAAGCTCGGAGATCCTCCTCCCTGTGCGGGCGAGCATCTCGACAACGAGCGCGGCGGCCAAGATGCCGTCCTTGCCCAGGATATGTCCCCGGATGGTTAGCCCACCACTCGACTCGCCGCCCAGGAGGGCATCATGCTGCTTCATCGCCGCCGCGATGTACTTGAAACCCACGGGCACCTCGTAGCACTTCTCGCCGAAATGGGCAGCCAGGCGGTCCAGAAGGTGCGTCGTGGCGATGTTGCGCACCACGCACCCCTGCTCGCCGCGCATCTGATGCAGGTAGTAGTAGAGTAGGAGCAGGAGGTCGTTCGTCGGGATGTATTCGCCGCGCTCGTCCACGATGGCGACGCGATCGGCATCTCCATCCGTCGCCAGGCCCAAGTCGTAATCCCCCTCCTTGATGTGGGCGATCAAAAGCCCCAGGGCCTTTAGGTCGGGCGCCGGAGAGCGCCCGCCGAACAAGGGGTCATGGCGACCGTGGATGGTAGTCACCCGACAACGGGCCTCCGTCAGGATTATCTCCAGTGTAGTCCGCCCAACCCCATACATGGGATCTAGGATTACATGTAGCGCGGCGCGGCGGATGGCCTCAAGGTCAATGAACGATTCCACAGCGTCCACGTACTCATTGGTGAAGTCGGCGCGGCGCACAACGCCCGCCTTTAGGGCCAGCTCCAGCTCGATCTTTACCACCTCTTCAGGCGTCAGGGAATTAGCCTCTTCCTCGATCTTTCGGGTTTCCTCATCGAGCAATAGCGAGCCATCGGCGCAGAAGACCTTGAGGCCGTTGTATTCGGGCGGGTTATGGCTGGCGGTGAAGGCCAAGCCCAACGCCGCTCCCTGCGTGCAGGTGGCGTAAGTAATCAGCGGCGTGGGAGCAGCTTCGGTGAGTAAGATGACGGGGATGTTGTTCCCGGCGAAGACCTCGGCGGCGGCCTCGGCCGCTTTATCCGAGAGGAAGCGGTGGTCATAGCCGATGAGGGTGCCCTGTGCCTCCAATCCCTCGCGTATTATCTTGTTAGCCAGGACCTGGGCCAGGCGGCGGACGTTGTGGAGGGTGAAACCTTCGCCAATACGAGCCCGCCAGCCGCCGGTGCCGAAGCGGATTAGGCTCTCCTCCTCGACGCGACGTGGCCGGTAAAGGCGCTTCTGCAATATGAACTCGGCCTGACGCAGGTCATCGGGGGTGTTAATGCCCAGGATCTCATCTTCATCGTAGGTTTGATAGCTCTCCACCCGATGGCCCGAGCGGATGAGCTGGCGGACGGAGTCGGTGAGCAGATATTCTCCTTGGGCGTTATCGCGATCTAGCTGCTTAAGCACGGGGAAGAGGACATCGGCGCGGACGATGTAGGCCCCGATGTTCAGTTCGCGAATTCTCTTAATCTCAGGGGACGCATCCGCTTCCTCGATGATGTCCACAATGCGCCCCGTCTCGTCGCGGATGATGCGCCCATAGGGCAGGGACTTATCGACAATGGCGCTGAACAACGTCAGTGTGGCTTCCTTTAGGCGATGACGGTTGATTAGCCCGCGGATGGAGGACGCGCGAAACAACGGCGTGTCCCCATACAGGATCAGCAGGTCGCCGTGGTAGTCCTTGAGGTGAGGGTAAACCTGCCGAACGGCGTGACCGGTTCCCAGAGCCTCTTCCTGGATGACGTAATGGTAAGCGGGGCCCAGGTGCTTTTGAACCTTTTCCCGCTGATACCCGACCACGATGTAGAGGTCGTCGGGGACGACGAAGTGCAAGGCGTTCTCGACCACGTAGTCGATGATCTTCTTTTTACCCAGCGGCTGCAGAACCTTAGGGTAGCGGACGCCAGCCCGCTCGCCTTGCCCCGCCGCCAGTATGACTGCTTTCAGCGTCATTTCAACCCCGTAGTAGTGATCCCCTCAATAATGAACCGTTGGGCGGCGAAGTAAATTAGCACCAGAGGCAGGATGGAGATGACCGAGCCGGTGAGAAGCAGGTGCCAATGGGCCTCGTAAGCGCCCTTAAAGGTGGTGAGCCCGAGGGGCAGGGTTCTCATGGACGCCGTGTAGATGTACAACACAGGGCGCAAAAGCGCGTTCCAATTATTAATGAAAGCGATCACAAAGAGGGTGGTCATAGCGGGCATGGAAAGGGGCAGGAAGATGTTCCAATAAATGCGGAAGATAGAAGCACCATCTATGATCGCTGCATCCTCCAGATCCTTAGGGATGCTGGCGAAGAACTCCCTGAGCATAAATGTGCCGAATGAGCCAACCATAAAGGAGGGGACGATAAGGGGCAGATAGGTGTTAACCCAATGGATTTTAACCATCATCAGGAACTCGGGGATGATGGACACCTCGGTGGGGATCATCATGGTCGAGAGTAGAGCGGCGAAGATGAAGTTCTTCCCCCTGAACTCCATCCTGGCGAAGGCGAAACCAGCCAGCGAACAGGTGATGAGCTGGCCGATGGCGGCCATGGTGGAAACGAAGACGCTGTTCCAAGTGTAGCGAATGAAGTTATACTTCGTGAGCACGGCGATATAGTTGTCCCACATGCCGGGCTTGAAGAGCTTATCCGGGATCCAGGTAGGAGGGATGGTGAAGACGGCCCCACGAGACTTGAAGGATGTCATCACCATCCAGAGGAAGGGGAAGAAGGTGGTGAACCCGAAGGCCAGGAGGAAGAGGTAAATGAAAGTCTTTTTAAGAGCCAGCGAGAAGAGCTTCGAGACAGTCATTGATCATCCTCCCCTGAGGCGGTGTTTCAAGCTCGATAGAAGACCCACCGCCTCTTCAACAGGAAATTGATAAAGGTCACAAAGCCGACGAAAAGCAAGAGGATGTAGGCCAACGCGGAGGCATATCCCATACGGAAGAAGATGAAGGCGTTTCGGTAGATGTGGTAGGCCAATGTGGGGGCATAGCTTGGCTTGTCCTGTGTCATAGCGTAAGTGACCTCAAAGGTTCTGAAGGCATTGATAATGGAGTTTATTGTGACGAAGAAGGTTACGGGGGAGAGGAGCGGCAGGGTGATTTTGAAGAAAATCTGACGGTCATTGGCCCCATCTACGCGCGCTGCCTCATACAGTTCCCGCGGAATATCCTGCAACCCTGCCAGGAAGATGAGCATCTGAAAGCCGGCCGTCTTCCAGATGGAGACGAGGATGAGGACGAAGAGCGTATAGGGCCTATCGGCCAGCCAGGCGGGCGGGGAGTTGACGTTAAAGAGCGTTTTCAGCGCGTAGTTGACCAAGCCGAATCGTGTGCTGAAAATCCAGTTCCAGACCATCGCGATGGCGACCATCGAAGTGATGTAGGGCATAAAATAAAGCCCCCGGAACAAGGTTATCCCCCTGAGCTTCTGGTTGACTAGGAGGGCCATAACAAGGGCCAGGATGACCACCCCTGGGACATAAGCGGCCACGAAGATGAGGGTGTTTGTAAGGACCGTCCAGAACTCGCTTGAGCTGAACATCTCCCGGTAATTATCGAGGCCAATCCACTGCGGGGGGGCATAGACGCTCCAACGGGTGAAACTGGCCAAGAAGGAAGCAGCTATTGGGCCGAAACGGAAGACGATCAGGCCCACAACCATAGGCGATATGAAGAGATAGGGCATGATCTTGCGGTAATGCATGGTAATCCCCTCAGGACTTCAGGAGAACAACAGCGCGGGCAACTCCCGCAGATCTCTGATCACATAATCGGGCCAGTAAGCGTCCAACGGTGTACCGGCCAGACCCTCCTCAACCAGCTTGGATCGCATGGCCTCCGCCACCAAGGGGGATGACATCCGCGCCGGCTGGGGAAGGCCATCAAGCTCAGCGGGCAAACAGCGATGGAGCCAGACTGCCTCCAGCCCGGCCTGCTGGGCTCCATAGACGTCATCTAGGAGCCAATCGCCGATGTGCACCTTACGCCACCCTTTAAAGCCAGCAAAGGCATAGCGGTAGATGCCGCTCGCAGGTTTGGCACAGCCAACTATGTCAGGGGTCGCGATCCGATCGAAGAACGATGCCATGCCCAGGGCGCGCAGGAGCGGCACCTGGTACCGGGCGTAGCCATTAGTGATAACCAACAGCCGCGCCCCCTGATGGCGTAGCTCCTCTAGGATACCCGGCACTTCTGGATAAGACGGGATCTTCTGCGGGTGTCGGCAGAACTCCTCCACCATCCTGCCAATATCGATGGAGTGTGGCTAAAATCTGTGGAAGCAAGCGACTTCAGGCCGCCTGCTCCAAAAC
>CAYQVA010000122.1:3244-5533 GCA_964420815.1 uncultured Anaerolineae bacterium | reverse complement strand
TATGGCCTCTGACACGAGCAAGCTGGTGAGGCTTCAGGGGAGCTTCGTCTCCGATGAGGAACTGGAGAGGTTGGTGAGGTTTTGGCGGGAGAGGGCTCCAACCGTGCGCGAAGAGGGTCAGCCAGCCCCTTGGGAGGAAGCGATCCAAGAGGAGGTAGATAACCTCCTAGACGAAGCCATCGAGCTGGCGGGTAAGCATAAGAGCATCTCGGCCTCCTTTTTGCAGCGTCGCCTGCGGATTGGGCGCTCTCGGGCGGAGAGGCTGATGGAGCTGATGGAGGAGCGGGGGATAATCACCCCTGCCGAGGGGGTCCGGGGCTCAAGACGGGTCTTACAGCCAGAGGGACGATCGGAAGAGAGGACATATGGCCAAGAAGAAGAAACAGAAGAAAGCTAAGAAGGATGTGATCGAGGTCGAGGGCACGGTGGTCGAAACCCTGCCCAACGCCATGTTCCGGGTCCGGTTAGATACCGGACACGAGGTACTGGCTCACATCTCAGGCAGGATCAGGATGTATTATATCCGCATCCTATTAGGCGACAGGGTTCGGGTTGAGCTATCTCCCTACGACCTGAGCCGGGGCCGTATCGTCTATCGTTATAAAAGATAAGGGTTTCCGGTGGGCAATCTTGCTACCCACCGGAGATAACATAATCAAGGGCTTATATCTATGGCGAATCTCATAGCTATTTTCACCACCTCATTGATGGTGGGTTTCTCGGGGGCGATGATGCCGGGGCCGCTCCTGACCGTGGTCATCAGCGAGAGCGCCAGGTGGGGCTTCATCCGAGGCCCCCTCTTGGTCCTAGGGCACGCTGTGGCGGAGCTGTTCATCGTCGTCGCTTTGAGCAGGGGCTTGAGTAAGCTATTGAAGAGAAACTTGGTAGCTGGGCTCATCGGTCTTCTGGGCGGGGCTTTCCTCCTCTGGATGGGTTACAGCATCGCTGAAAGCGCCTGGCGAGGCACACTTTCCCTTAGCCTGGCCTCTGGCCGTGAAGGGGGAGTGCGGCTAGGTCCTATAGTGACGGGGATACTGGTCAGTGTCTCTAACCCCTATTGGCTCCTTTGGTGGGCCACGGTGGGGGCGAGCTATGTCCTGCTCTCCCTCAAGCATGGGCCTTTAGGCCTGGGGGGATTCTACATCGGCCACATATCATCCGATTTGAGTTGGTACAGCTTGGTGGCCTTCATCATCAGCTCGGGGAAGGAAATCCTGAGCCAATCCATTTATCGAGGGGTGTTATTAGTCTGTAGTCTCTTCCTTATCGCCTTAAGTATCTATTTCATCTACTCCGGCGTCAATTTCCTACGCGGAAAGGCCCCGGTCAGCGATTGATGAAGGTTAGAGGACTTTGTGGAAGGGAGGAAAGGGGATGATCTTGATCGGCACGAGCGGGTTTTCTTATGATGATTGGGTGGGGGAATATTATCCCCCTGGGATCCCGAAGCGGGAGTGGCTATCCTTTTACGCACGGGAATTCCCAACCTGCGAGATTAACTATACCTATTACCGTGTCCCCAGCCCTAGGACCCTGGAACGGATGGCCCGGAAGACGCCTGAGGGCTTCCTCTTCACCGTCAAGGCCCACAAGGAGATGACTCATGAGCGAGAGGGGAACGAGGCGGTCTTCGCCCAATTTGTTGAGGCGTTGAAACCGCTGATCCGCTCCAAGAGGTTCGGGTGCATCCTTGCTCAGTTCCCCTATTCCTTCCATGCCACGAAGGCGAATCGCGATTACCTCAGGGCCTTCCGCGACCGCCTGGGCGACCTTCCTGTGGTCGTCGAGTTTCGAAACGCCTATTGGTTGAAGCCTCAGACCTTCGACTTCCTGCGCGAAACCGGCTTGGGCTTCTGCTGCGTGGATGAGCCGCGCCTGGAGGGCCTGATCCCGCCCATAGCCGAGGTCACCAGCGACATAGCCTATGTCCGCTTCCATGGGCGGAATGCGGCCAAGTGGTGGGAGCACCAATATGCCTGGGAGCGCTACGATTACACCTACAGCGAGGAGGAGCTCTTGGAATGGGTGCCCAAGATCCGCCATTTAGACGAGGAGGCCAAGGTGACCTTCGTCTTCGCCAATAACCACTGGCAGGCGCAGGCGATAGGGACAGCCAGGCAGTTGAGGATGCTGTTGAAGTGACTTCCTAGCTCCCCATGCCCTCCGCCCAGGCGCGAAACCAAGCCAAGAAATGGCTAGGCAATCCGATGCGGAGACCAGATTTGGAGGCAACAGCCGGATCATCGAGGAAGTGTTTATGGTTGAGGGTTACGAGGTAATCAACTTGTG
>CAYQVA010000122.1:0-3144 GCA_964420815.1 uncultured Anaerolineae bacterium | reverse complement strand
GACATGGCCGCGGCTAAAATCGGTGCGTCTTTAGGGTGAATGATCTGCTTGGCCGCCTCGATCTCCTCGGGACTCGGATCTTGTACCACCTCAAAGCCAGCATTAGAGATCACCCGCTGATAATATCCCAGTGCCCGCGGGAGCTTATCTCGGATGTTGCACTCACTCTCCACTAAAACCTGTTCCGAGGCGATCGGGGTGATGAGTTCGGCATTGGCTAAGATCAAGATAGCCCTTGAGGCTCCACTGGGGGAGGCCGCGCCGGCGATGAGCACGCTGGAGTCCAGGAAAACCCTAGGCTTCGAGACCATATCTCTCTCTATTATAGCGGGCACGCTGTTCTTCTAGTCCAGCTAGGAGATCGTCGAGGGTGATACCTTCCTCTTCCATGATCTGGACGATCTTGTCTATCAATTCAGAGACCACCAGGCGTTTGCGTGTTATGAGCAGCGAATCATTGAGGGGCACCACTGTAAAGACATCACCTTCTTTAATGCCCATCTCTCGGCGTAGCTCCGCTGGGAGAGTCATTTGCCCTCGACCCCGTATCACCATCACTAGAGGGCGGCCCGTCACCGCTGTCCTTTGTACCATAGCTTACCTCCGCAATTTTATCAGAATTTCCGATTATCATTATAGCATAAGGCACCGGATTGTCAAGGGGATAAAGCTGGTGCAGATTGCTGATAGCGGATTGTGACCCGCAAACCGCAAGGCGAGGAGAATCGGCATTTTGGGTTATGGTGATAGCATCGGAGGAGGTGAGAGATGTCAGGACACTCCAAGTGGTCTACCATAAAGCGCAAGAAGGCGATGATGGACGCCAAGAAGGGGCAGCTCTTCACTAAGCTCGGCCGTGAGATCGCCGTAGCTGCCCGCAAGGGCGGAGGCGATCCGGAGACCAACTTCGCCTTACGCTTGGCCATCGAGAGGGCCAAGCGGGCCAACATGCCCAAGGAGACCATCGAACGGGCCATCAAACGGGGCACCGGCGAGCTGAAGGGCCGGGAGCTGGAGGAGGTCATCTATGAGGGCTATGGGCCTCATGGCATAGCGCTGATGGTGCAGGTGCTGACCGATAACCGCAACCGGACTGTGGCTGATATCCGTCGCATCCTCACCCGCCACAATGGCAGCCTGGGGGAGAGCGGCTGTGTGGCTTGGCTCTTCGAGCCGAAGGGGCTCATCAGCATCGAGTCAAACGATAAGGACCCAGAGGAGCTGGCCTTGCTCGCCATTGACGCTGGGGCCGACGACGTGCAGATAGATGACGATGGCTTCGTCCAAGTATTCACCAAGCCAGATGATTTCCAATGGGTTAAGGAGGCCTTGGAGAGACAAAACATCCCTCTCCTCTCAGCGGAGATCTCTATGGTGCCCAAGACCGTGATGAAACTCGATGAGAAGGCGACCATCCAGAACATGCGCCTGATCGAGGCCCTGGAGAGCCTGGACGATGTCCAGCAGATTTATTCCAACCTGGACATCTCCGATGAGGTCATGGCCAAATACGAGGGAGGGGAGTGACGAGTAGCGAGAGGCGAGTAAGGGTGGTTCTAGGCATTGACCCTGGCACGGCTATCACCGGCTATGGCTTGGTAAGGAGCGATGGTGAAGTTCTGTCCTTGGTAGACTACGGCGTTATCACCACCCCCTCGGATCGGGCTATGCCAGAGCGGCTGCAGACGATCTATCGCGAGCTGACCTCGCTGATCGAGGAGCATCGCCCCACCGATATCGCCCTCGAGGAGTTGTTCTTCGCCAAGAACGTTCGCACTGCCTTGAACGTGGGGCAGGCGCGGGGGGTCGCCATACTAGCGGCAGCCAACGCCGGATTAAAGGTCCACGAATACACACCGTTGCAGGTCAAGCAGGCGGTTGTCGGCTATGGGCGGGCGACGAAGGACCAGATCCAGCAGATGGTCAAGATGCTGCTCGGCCTCGACTTCGTGCCCCAGCCCGATGACGCCGCCGATGCCATCGCCTTGGCCATCTGCCACATCCACTCCGCGCGCCTGAGTGCTATATTAGCAGGGGGCGATTAAACGTTTATCTGAGGAACCTGTCCACCATTCCTGACGCATCTGCTCACTCATCCCTTTCTTCGAAGACTCGATTGCTTTTCTGCGAGCAATTGCGTCACCAGAACTAAAGCGATAAAAGCGAATGTGGAAATAGAGATAGGAGTAGCAATGAAACCACTCGTCTTGATCCTCATCCTATGCGCGACCGTACTTAATGCCGCGGGGCAGCTCCTGCTCAAGAGAGCCATGATGCCCATCGGCCCCATCCACGCCATAAAGAGGCTTCTGAGCGTAGATGTGCTTTTCTCCCCCTTTACCATCCTGGGGTTCGCCTGCTATGGGGTGGCTTCGATCATGTGGCTGGTCGTCCTCTCCCGGCTGAGCCTCAGTTACGCCTATCCTATGGTGGCTTTGGGCTACGTGATCGTCGTCTTTGCCTCCGCTGTCCTCCTTGGCGAGGAGGTCTCCCCGATGCGCTGGCTGGCCGTGTTGATAATCTGCCTTGGGGTGGGATTGTTAGCTAAGACATAAATAGAGGGGCGATGATAGCCAGCATACGGGGCAAGCTTGAGGCTAGGGGGGATGATTACATCGTCGTTGATGTGGGTGGGATAGGCTTTAAGGTCTATGTGCCCACCTCGCTGCTCGATGGCTTGGGGGAGATCGGCAGCCAGGTGGAGCTCTTCACCTACCTCCACGTGCGGGAGAACGAGATCTCCCTCTATGGCTGCGCCACAGAAGACGAATTGGCCCTCTTTAGGCAACTGATAAGTGTGTCGGGCATCGGCCCCAAAGTGGCTTTAGGCATCCTCTCGGCGGCCTCCCCCGATTCCCTCCGCCTGACCATTGCCCAGGGGGACGTGGAAGCCCTCTCCCAGATCCCAGGCATAGGCAAGAAGATGGCCCAGAGGCTCGTCCTCGACCTGAGGGGGAAGATAGAGCTCGGCCGCCTCCCCGAGGCCATTACCCCAGCCGATGCAGAGGTCATCGCCGCCCTCACCTCCCTGGGCTACAGCGTGGCTGAGGCACAGGCTGCCCTGCGTTCCCTGCCTGACGAGGAGATGAGCCTGGAGGATAGGATACTGCTCGCCCTGCGCTACTTCGGGCGCGGGTAAGGGGC
>CAYQVA010000121.1:0-5728 GCA_964420815.1 uncultured Anaerolineae bacterium | reverse complement strand
ATCCACAAAACCTCTATTGGTTCCAACCTGAAATGGCCTCCTCAGTTTACTTTTTAAGTGATGTGCCCCCCAGGCCGAGGGTGATCAATATCACCACCAAACCGATGAAGACGAAAGCCAGATTAGTGCGTAGAAATTCGACTGCAGGACCGGTAGGCAATCTGATGACTGTCTCCGCCTCGGGGAAGGCATAAGGGAGTGCGAAATGGGCGACCAGGTAGCCGTTCATCAGGCCCACCGCTATCCCCAGCAGCCTGGAGAGGAAAGGCGGGCCCGGGTAGATTAACAAGGGCCCGAAGGCTTTTGGACGCCCGCCGATAATTTTGTTCCCAACCATATAGGAGAGAATGGCTAAAATAGCGAAAGCGATTAACTTAAAGGTTAGCCTCTCGGCATCTGTCTCGATCAGGGGAGGGAGCTCGCGCACCCTGGCCCAGATGGCAGTGGGATCCTCGGCGATTAACCCCCCTCGAGCGGCGAAAACGGCCATCCTATAGAGCCGGTTGACCCAGACCGTGAGGGGCCTTTCTCCCAACCTGAGGATCAGATAAGCCACGATGATGCCTATGGCGGTAATGACCTCTCTGGCTACCCCCCGAAGGAAGCCGATCAAGCCGAATATGACGCCGATCCCTATAAGGACGTGAAGGTAAGTCAGGGTCATTGCGATGGCTCCTCACCCTCTCGTCGGTGGCCTGTTGCCATCCGCACAAGCTCTGCGGCGATGCGCTGGGCAGCCTTAGGGCGAGCCAGCGCCCGTGCCCGCTCGCTCATCCTCGCTAACGCCTCATCGTCGGAGAGGAGCCCCAGGATGGCGGGCAATAGCTTCTCCCCCAGCTCGGCATTGGCCACCTTGACCGCAGCGCCCCTGCTCACCAGGTATTCGGCGTTTAGGTCTTGATGCTGCCCAGCATAGGGGTATGGCACCAAGATGCTGGGCTTGCCCAAAGCCGGGAACTCGCCTAGGGTGGCCGCCCCAGCGCGAGCTACGACTAGGTCGGCTGCGGCCAAAGCATCGCCCATCCCTTCATGCAGATAGGAATATACCCTATATCTGTCCCGAAGGCAAGTGGGTAGCTCCCCCCATTGCGCCCTCGCCCAACCCTCGTCTTCCCGCCCGCAGATGTGTATGACTTGGCAGGCCTTCAGCAAGTCGGGGAGGATGCGGCTTATGGCCAGGTTGATGCTATGAGCCCCGCGGCTCCCTCCGAAGACCAACAAGGTCTTCATCCCCTCATCCAGATGGAACCTCCGCCTAGCAGCCAGCCTGTCAGCCTCGAGCAGCTCGGGGCGCACCGGATAGCCGGTGACCACCACCTTGTGCGGCGGGAAGAAATGCCGTGACTCGGCGAAGGAGACGGCTATCCTGGCGGCGAAGCGCGAGAGGATGCTTATGGCCACCCCCGGCTCGATGTCGGGCAGATAGACCAGGAAAGGCACCCGAAAGAGCCACCCCGCCAATGCTACTGGCACGCAGACGTAACCCCCGGTGACCAATATAACCTCCGGTTTGAACCCCCAGACGATGCGCAGGGATCGGAGGAAGCCGATAGCCATCTTACAGAGATTATGCAACACCGTCCAGGGGGCTAATCCTCTCAGCCCACCGGCCTCGATGCCCCGGAAGGGCAAGCCCTCCCTGGCGACGATGTCCTCCTCCACGCCGCCAACGCTGCCCACATACAAGATGCAAGGTGCAGGGCTCAAGCTGCAAGCGTTTGGCCTAGAACCTTGAACCTTGAACCTTGAACCTAATGTCTTAACGACGGCGAGAGCGGGATAAACGTGCCCGGCGGTTCCACCACCCGAAATCAAAAGACGCATTTCTCCTCGCCTTAACCGCGCGGCCTTCCCTGGCGATACTCAGGAGCAGACCGATCCCCGCCATTGAGGTGACCAAGGAGGACCCCCCGAAGCTTATGAAGGGCAGGGTTATCCCGGTGAAGGGTATCGTCGAGGTGACGGCGGCCATGTTGATCAACGCCTGAAAGACCAACCAACAGGTTATGCCCGATGCCAGTATGGTCCCAAAGGTGTCCGGCGCCTGCAGGGCGATCCTGAGCCCCCGATAGGCCAAGGCGATGAACAGCCCTAAGACGATGAGGCAACCGATTAAGCCTAACTCTCCACCGATGATGGCGAAGATGCTATCGGTATGGGGGGCCGGGATATGGCCGAACACCTGATGGCCGGCGAAGAGGCCCACACCAGTGAAACCTCCCTTCGCCAAAGTGGCAAGCAAGCGGCTGATATGATAGCCTGCCTCTAGGGGATCCCTCATAGAGTTAATGAAGTTATGAATCCTTTCCAGAACATAGGGGATCTGTCTGACCACCAAGCCGATCGTAGCACCTCCAAAGGCGAGGCTGATCAGCAACTGGAAGAGGTCGGCGCCAGCGATGAGGAACATTGCCATAGTCGTAGCCACAATGAGGAGAGAGGTGCTGAAATCTGGTTGGGACATGATCAACCCCGCCACCAAACCGATGAGGACGGCGAAAGGGATTAAGCCATAGGTCACCTGGCGCAGCTTCTCCCCCTTTGAGGAAAGCCAGACAGCGATGTAGATGATAACCCCCAGCTTGCAAGGCTCGCTCGGCTGTAGAGACCCCTTCAGGAACGACCGCCGGCTACCGAATCTCTCGCTCCCCACAAAGAGGACCGCTACCAGCAAAGCCAGAGCCACAGCCATGATGGGGATAGAGAAGCGCCGCCAAGTATGGTACTCGATGCGCCGCATTACCAGCAGGGCGACCGTCCCCAGTATGGCCCAGATGATCTGCCTGATGAGAAAATAGCTTGGATTGCCATACTCCTCTTCGGCGAGGGTAAAGCTAGAGCTGTATATCATCACCAAGCCGATGATCAATAGGGTAGCAACGATGAACAGAAGATAATCGGGGCTCTCGACCTTGGGCTTCCTTCTCTTAGCCATCTTCAGTACCTCTTGTCAGATAGGGGCGTTAGAGAACGCCCCGCTCCTCGGATCAATGAAATGGAAGGAGTCGGCGCTCTCTTGCGCCGATGGGGGGGGAAAAGGTTCGTCACCAGGCTCTTGAAACGCTCCCCCCGCTCGGCGAAGTCGCGGAACATGTCGAAGCTGGCACAGGCGGGGGAGAGGAGGACGACATCGCCAGCTTGCGCCACCTTCGCTGCCCTCTCCACCGCTTCCTCGAGGGTGGCGCAGCGGTGGATAGCGGGGATGATTAGGGGATAGGGGATAGGGGTTAGATCATCGCACCCCTTAACCCCTAACCCATAATCCCTAACCGCCCTCTCGATCAGCGGCGCCGCCTCCCCAATCAGGATCAGATGCCTCACCTTCTCGACGATGAGCTTCGCTAGCTCCTCTAGGGGCAGACGCTTCTCCCTCCCTCCGGCGATGAGAACGATGGGCTCCTTGAAGGAGCGCAAGGCAGCCATGGTCCGCTCGGGCGAGGTGGCGATGGAGTCGTCGTAGTAACGCACCCCATTGATCTCCCGCACCAGCTCCAGGTGATGCTCGAGCCCGGAGAAGGAGGTGGCGACAGCGGCGATGGCCTCGGGGCTAGCCCCAGCGATGGTGGCCAGGGCAGCGGCGGCCAGGACGTTGTCCACGTTGTGGCTCCCCAGCAGCTTTATGTCGCTGACGGGGCATATCCGCTGCTCCACCCCCTCGAACCTGACGATGACCTCGCCATCCCGCGTGAAGGCCCCCTCCTCCGGCTCCGTTCTCTGGCTGAAAAACAGGACGCGTCCCCGGCACTCATCCCTCAACCGGCGTGAGAGTTGATTGTCATATCCCAGTAAGGCGAAGTCGCCCCCTGTCTGATGGCGAATGATGTTCTTCTTGGCATCAATGTAGTCAGACAGGGAGGGGTGGCGGTCAAGATGGTCCGGCGTGATGTTGAGCACCGCAGCGACGTGAGGGCTTATCCCTTCGATCCCCACTGACCAATGACCAAATCCCAAATTAGTGGGGCCGAAAAGCTCCAATTGGAAGCTCGATAGCTCCATAACCACCTTGTCGTCCGGCTTGATCTCCTCCACATGGCCGATGAGGGGGCGTCCGATGTTCCCCCCGACCCAGGTTCGGAACCCCTCGGCCTTCAGCATCTCGCCGACAAGGGCGACGGTGGTCGTCTTGCCATTGGAGCCGGTGACGCCGATGATGGGTGCCGGGCATAGCTCGCAGAAGAGCCTCGTCTCGCTGCTGATGGGGATGCCTCTCTCCTGGGCAGCGACGACGATGGGCGCGTCCCTGGGGACGCCGGGGCTCAGGAAGAGGACATCGGTCTGCTCCAAAAGCCCTAATGGGTGACCACCGAGCACGAAGCGGATGGACAGCCCCCTTAGCTTCGCGATGTTTTCCTGTAGCTCCTTCTCTTCTTTCAGGTCGCTGACCGTGACCGAGGCCCCTCGCTCGGCGAGGAACCTGGCCAGGGCCGTCCCCTCCCGCGCCAGGCCGATGATAATCGCTTGCATACCGGCGAAATTCATCCTATCTCTACCATTCGCTTAGGGAAGTCTATCTCCAGGGTCTTATCCGCCAGCAGCCTAGTTCCTATCAGGGTATCCTGAGCTTCGGTGAGGATGATCTCGACTGTCCTTACTTCTTCTTCGAAGATGCCTTCGCCGGCAAAGACTAATTCCCGTTTCCTCGTCCCATCCGCCAGTTCTATCAGTTGAGTAGCAACTAGCTCTAGTCCCAGTTGGATCGCTATCTGGGTTGGTAAACATACATCTCCATCGAATCCTGTGTCAAGAATAGCCTTAACGCTGGCGCTACCCCTGCTTCCCACAACGGTGATTTCCACTACGGGATGTCCATATTCGTTGACGTAGCCCTTCATTGATTAACACCTATCATCTGAAGACGTGAACTACAGGGTAGCCAATCCTTATCACATGGAACACCGAGTCAGGATATTTCTCACGGCCCTTTTCGATGGCTTCTATGACCGATTGGCCCAGGAAGTAATCCCCTGTATCTACCTCGATAGCCACGATCTCTCCCTTGTGTTCGGGTTCCAGCTTGTCTTTGATTTTCTCATAGATTCGTTGGCCCTTCTCCACGATCTCGTCCTTGTCAATAAGTAGGACCTTTTCTGTCATCTCGATTCGCCTCCTTCAAACCCTCTCGCACCAAAGCGCCGTCCCCTCCCGCGCCAGCCCGATGATGGTCGCCCTTTTACCAGCAAAGTCCATCGCATCCGCCTTGCAACCTCAATAGCTCTTCATTATCAGGGGCAGGTAGATGGTAGATACCACCCTCCTGAACTTCTGGATGCGGTGGTTGTGGGCATCGGCCACGTAGACGCTGCCATCGTCCACTGCCACGCCGCTGGGCCAGTTGAACTCCCCATCGCCTGAGCCCAAGCTCCCCCACTTGGCGATGAAGTTCCCATCGGAGTCGAACTTCTGGATGCGGTGGTTGCCAGTGTCGGCCACGTAGACGTTGCCATCATTATCCACCGCCACGCCGTTAGGCCAGTTGAACTCCCCGTCGCCTGAGCCCAAGCTCCCCCACTTGGCGATGAAGTTGCCGTCCGAGTCGAACTTCTGGATGCGGTGATTGCCGCTGTCGGCCACGTAGACGCTGCCATCATTGTCCACCGCCACGGCGTGAGGGTACTCGAACTCCCCATCGCCTGAGCCCTCGCTCCCCCACTTGGCGATGAAGTTGCCGTCCGCGTCGAACTTCTGGATGCGGTGGTTGCCAGTGTCGGCCACGTAGACGTTGCCATCA
>CAYQVA010000120.1:2429-5835 GCA_964420815.1 uncultured Anaerolineae bacterium | reverse complement strand
GTGAAGGGCGGATGACGGAAGAGGGAGAACGGAAGGGAGAGGATGGAAAAGGGAGGGAAGAGCCAGAGGGATGCAGATGACGGACTTCGGCAAGGTAACGTTTGCCCCAAATATTTAGGAGATTGAGAACATAACATTGCCTAACAACGATGCGCTAGCAGACTATATATCCTATCTCAGACTCAAAGCCCTTTCAGAGGCAACCATCAAGAAGTACCACTATACCCTGCGCGCCCTTTTTCGCTTTCTCGATCTGGAGCCCAGTCAGGCCTCAGCCCTGAGCACCGCCCAGATCAGGAGCTATGTGGCCAGCCTGCAGGAGAGGGGCTTGGCCGATAAGACGGTGGCCGAACAGGTAAAGACCATCAAGACCTTGTCTTTCCTAAGCTGCTTGAGGAGGGGCAGCCCTTGTATGGCTATCCCATCTCGGATTCAGAGTACCTGATCGATATTGGGACAAGGGGTCAATACGAAAGGGCTCAAAGGGATTGGCCCACTATTCGTAGTTCACTGGTTTGAGCTCCCAGATTCTTGGCGTGAGAAGGGGTGATCTAAGATGTTGATTGCCCGAGCGCCGGTGAGGGTGAGTTTCGGCGGAGGAGGAACCGATCTGGAGGCTTATTACGCCAAATACGGCGGTTGCGTGGTCAGCACCACCATTGACAAGTACTTCTATGTCTTCCTGAACGTTAACGAAGACGGCGACATCCAGATCACCTCCTCCGATTACCGCACCTTCTACCGGCACGATCGCAGGCAACCCCTGATACCGGACGGCGACCTCAGCCTGCCCAAAGCCATTCTGCGCCATTTTGGCATTAGGCAGGGCCTATCCATGTTCCTGGCCTCGGAGATCCCGCCGGGCACGGGCCTGGGCTCCTCCGGCACGGTGGCCGTGGCCCTTGTCAAGGCCCTCAGCACCGCCTGCGGGCTCCTGCTCTCCAAAGGGGAGGTCGCCGAGCTGGCCTGCACCATCGAAATCGAGGAACTGGGCATGCCCGTGGGCAAACAGGATCAGTATGCCGCCTCCTTCGGGGGGCTCAACTTCATCACCTTCACCAAAGAAGGGGTGACGGTAGAGCCTCTAGAGATCGCCCCTGAGACGCGGCGCCGCCTGGAGAGGAACCTTCTCCTCTTTTTCACCGGCTCGGCCAGAGATTCGGCGACCATCCTCAGCAGGCAGAAGAAATCTAGCGAGGAGGACGATCCTGAGGTCATCGCGGCGTTGCACGCCGTTAAAGAGCTGGCCAACGAGGTCAGGAACTGCTTCGAGCGGGGCGACCTGCGCCGGTTCGGGGAGCTCCTGGACCTAAATTGGCAGAACAAGAAACGTTTCGCCCCTGGGGTCACCACTCCCTTCATTGACGAGTGCTACGAGCTGGCCCTGGCAAAGGGGGCCATCGGGGGGAAGATCACCGGGGCAGGTGGAGGCGGGTTTTTGATGCTCTATTGCGAGGAAGAAAACCAGGATCGGGTGACCGCAGCTCTGGAGGCCAAAGGATTGAGCCGCATGAACTTCCGCTTCGAGACAGAGGGAGCCAGGGTGCTGATGAACGCGGGGCTGATGCTGAAAGGGGAGCGGAGGTGAAGGGAAGAGACCGGGCTTACCTATTCTCATCCTTGATCGCGATGGACGCTTTGGCCATAGGTGGGGCCCTGTTGTTGGCCTACTGGCTGCGCATCGGCAGCGGCCTCCTGCCATACCATGCTCCCCATGATTTCAGGGCTTACCTGCGAGTTATATTGATAATTATCCCCATCTGGCTGCTTATCTTCGCCGCCAATCGCCTCTATGATCACCATCACCTCCTGGGTGGGCCTCAGGAGTATGCCAATGTGTTCAAGGCCTGCACTTTCGGAACAGTGGGGCTCACCGTGCTCAGCTTCATGGAGCGGAACGTCGTGCTCTCCCGAAGCTGGTTCCTCATCTCCTGGATCCTCTCCAGTCTGGTGGTGGGAACTTCGCGCTTCTTTTTTCGACGCATCGTCTTCCGCCTCCGCCGCCGTGGCCTGTTCGTCACGCGGACCATCATCGCGGGGGTCAGCGAACAGGCCAGAGCCATCGCCGCTCAGCTCGGCTCATCCAACTCGGGAACGAAGGTCGTTGGCTTCGTAGACGACTTCCTTCCCCCTGGGACGAGGGTGATGGAGGGCCTGGAGGTCCTCGGCTCGCCCAAAGATCTGGCCAGCCTGGCCGCACAGACGGAGGCCTCCGAGGTCATCGTCATCCCCAACGCCGTGGCCTGGGAGACCTTCCAGGAGATCATGGAAGGTGCCAGCTCCTTCGATGGCTTCGAGGTTAAACTTTCGCCGGGTTTCTACGAAATCCTGACCACCGGAGTGGAGGTTACCCATAAAGGCTTCGTTCCCCTGCTTATAGTGAACAGGATGCGCATCACCGGCATTGATGCCGTCCTCAAAAGCGCCCTAGACTACGGCCTGGGCACCCTGAGCCTGGTCCTCCTTGCGCCCCTCATGGGCCTCATCGCCCTCCTTATCAAATTAACCTCCTCCGGCCCCATCTTGGAACGCCACCCCGTTCTGGGCTGTGGGGGTAAGACATTTCACACCTTGAAGTTCCGCACCGGGCTTCCCGACAGCCCCAGATCGCCGTTCGCCAATCCTCTGCCCTCGCCCATAAATCCAGGGGCAGGCTACCCCCTGGGTCGCCTGCTCTACCAGACGGGGCTGGATAAGCTGCCACAGCTTTTTAATGTCGTGGCCGGCCAGATGAGCCTGGTAGGCCCGCGTACCATCTCCGTCGGCAACGGTGATGCGTGCAGGCGCTGGCTGCCCAACCTGCTGACCGTCAAGCCAGGCCTCACCGGACCCTGGATAATGGCTGGCGGGCGGTCCCTGGAGGATGAGATGCGGCTGAACATGTACTATATTCGCAACTGGACTATCTGGCTGGACCTGCAGATCCTTTTCCATGCCGTGCGACTGATCCTGCGGCGGGAGAGGCCAAAAATCAAGGCCATGAAGAGCATGACGAAGGACCGTTAACCCCTAGGGAGATCCTTCCATAATTCGTGGAACGGCGCTCCGTCTGTTACCGAGGGGCATCCCCGCCCTGCCTTGAGCGGTGAGGAGCGCCCGGAACGGGGCGAGGACGCCCCTCGACAGCAAGAGAGGGCTTCCTTGACCCTTCCTAACTGATTTATTCAAGGCCCCTAGAGCGAAAGGGATAAGCCGGAGGGATGATCTATGGAGGATATCAAGCGATACATAGCCGAGCTCAAGGAGACCCTGGACCAATTGCCTTACGAGGCGATCCGGGACGTCATTGCCATACTCCAATACGCCCGCATGAATGATAGACAAGTCTTCATCATGGGCAATGGCGGCAGTGCCGCCACCGCCTCGCACTTCGCCTGCGACTTGGCAAAAGGAACCCTTCTTCCGG
>CAYQVA010000120.1:0-2329 GCA_964420815.1 uncultured Anaerolineae bacterium | reverse complement strand
GCCGCCACCGCCTCGCACTTCGCCTGCGACTTGGCAAAAGGAACCCTTCTTCCGGACAAGCCCCGCTTTCGAGTTATCGCTTTGACCGACAACATGCCCCTCTTCTCAGCCTATGCCAATGACATTGGTTATGAGCACGTTTTTGCCGAACAGTTGGCCAGCTTAGTCAGGGAAGGGGACGTCGTCATCGGCATCAGTTGCAGCGGCAATTCGGCCAATGTCTTAAATGCCATCGCGCTGGCGAAATCTGTGCAGGCTATCACCATCGGCTTCACCGGCTTTGATGGCGGAAAGCTGAAAGGCTTGGTTGATGTCTGCATCCATGTTCCCAGCAATTGCATGGAGCAGGTGGAGGACATCCACCTTATGCTGGAGCATCTTATCTGCACCTGCATCAGGAAAGGCAGCCAAGGCTATAAACCGCCTTACGGCTTTGCGCCAGCGGTACGGGGGTTGCTGCTGTCAAGGGAGAAAGCGAGCGATGCGGCGGGCGATATTCCTTGATCGCGACGGAGTGATCAATGAGAATAGGGCCGATTACGTAAAAAGTTGGGAGGAGTACAGATTCCTGCCAGGCGTTTTCAGCCCCCTGAAGCGCCTGGCCCAAAGCCCCTTCATCATTATCGTTATCACCAACCAATCGGCCATCAATCGAGGCCTCGTCACCCGCTCAGAGGTGGAGGAGATCCATCGCAGGATGCTGGAGGAAATCCGCGCCCATGGCGGCCGGGTTGACGCCATTTTCTATTGCCCTCACCGGCCTGACGAGAATTGCGATTGTCGCAAGCCCAAGCCTGGGCTGCTTCTGCAAGCGGCGGAGCGTTTTGACATCGACCTTTCCCGTTCCTATCTCATTGGCGACGCACTTAGCGACATCGTCGCCGGTTTAGCGGTGGGTTGCTATCCCATCCTTGTGCTCACCGGCAGAGGCAGAGAGCAACTCCCGCTTCTCCAAGCCGGGGCCTACAATGGCTACCATGTGGCCCCCGATCTGCAGAGAGCTGTGGAGTGGATTTTGGCCAGAGAAGGCATAGATTAAGGGCTTATCGAAGGCGTATGCCCCAGCGCCAGCTTAGCTCAAGCGCCCGTCTCAGGCGCGCTCCACCATCGGCAGCTAGTCGGCCCGAGATGGGCCTCCGAGCCAAGGAGGCGCAAGCCCGTAGAATGACTTACACAACGGCAGCCCGCAACATCCTGCTCTACCACGAACTGGCCGGCGTGCTTAACGCCCTGGCCGACGCGGGCGTCCCCACCATCCTCCTGAAAGGGGCTGCCCTCGCCAGTACCGTCTACCCCAACATCGCCCATCGGCCCATGGGCGACCTCGACCTGCTGGTGCGCCCCCAGGACCTGGAACCAGCCCGGCGAATCCTGGAGGCGGCCGGCTATCGCTTCGTGCCGGAGCCGGAGGAGCGATTCAAACCCTTCGATACCCAATTCACTGGCGAGCTGGGCTTCCGCAGAGAAATCGGGCGGATGGGCGTCCTCATCGAGCTGCATTGGGAGATCGTCATCCCCGAGTGGTACCGGCGCACCACCGCCTTCGATGTGGGGGCTCTCTGGGAGAGGGCACAGCCCTTGGAACTAGGCGGCACAAGAGCCTTGCAGCTCTCGCCCGAGGATACCCTCATCCATCTGTGCGTCCATCTGGCCGCCCACGCCTTCCACCATCCGCCTGCCTACGACGATATTGACCGCCTGGTGCGGGTCGAGGCCCCTTTCCCCTGGGAGCGATTCCTGGAGCGGGTGGCCGAGTTCCGTGTGTGCACCCCGGCCTACTTCGCCCTCTCGGCGGCCCGAAAGCTCAAGGGCGCCCCTGTCCCGGAGAGGGTCCTGACCAAGCTGCGGCCATCGTCCTTGCGCCGCAAGCTGGTGAGGGCCATCGCCGACCCCGAGCGGGTAGCTGTCGGGGAAGTGCCCTTCAGCCAGCCCAGGAGCTACCTGCTTCACCTGGCCCTGGCCGATCGGCCCCGAGATGCCCTGGCCGTCCTGGTGTGGCTCCTCTTCCCCGGCCCGCGCTGGCTGGCTCAGCGATACATGCTACAGGGCCGCCTGGCGCCCTTCCTGTACGCTCTGTTTCACCCCCTGTTCGTGATGTGGCAGGGCTTTCTGGGAGTCCGTGATTTGGTAAAGGGACGTATCTCACCTCATCGGCGACCTACCTAGCGACCTTGCTGCTGCTGGTATATAGCGCGGGCATAGCCAAGGTGACTGTCACCTGCAAACAGGTGACTGTCACCTCTGGCCCCCTAAAAACGAAAAGTGCGGTTGTAGCATCGGCCAAGACTTCGGCAAGGTTCCCCTTCCCGAAGCCGACGATTTCAAATGG
>CAYQVA010000119.1:0-5862 GCA_964420815.1 uncultured Anaerolineae bacterium | reverse complement strand
TGGCGGTGCGCACCGCCAGCTCCCTCAGCATCCACGTGCAGCGGGTCTACCTGCGCCGCGACTACGGTGGCGGTGGCCCCGCCGAGGGGGAGGCGCGCCGCTTCTTCCCCGACGTCGCCTATTGGAACCCTATCATCGAGACCGACGAGAACGGCCTGGCCGAGGTGAGCTTCACTATGCCCGATAGCCTGACCACCTGGCGGGCCACGGCCTGGGGGGTGACCGCCGACACAAAGGTCGGATCGGCCAGCGACGATGCCATGGTCACCAAGGACCTCATCCTCCGCCCCCTCCTCCCCCGCTTCCTCACCATAGGCGACGAGGCCAGGATCGGGGCCATCGTCCACAACCGCACCGGCGATAGGGTAGAGGCTGAGGTATCGCTCTCCGCCACCGGCCTGACCCTCCCTGCCGACCTGGAGCAAAGGGTCGTCATCGAGGATGGCCAGTTGGCCAAAGTTACCTGGCCTGTGACGGCGGAGATGACCTCCTCAACGACCATAACCATGTGGGCCGTCACCCCAACGGCCAGCGACGGCGTGGAGCTGACCCTGCCGGTCCTCCCCTTCGGTGAGAAGAGCGTCCTGGCCGACGCCGGCGAGGTGACGAATTGTCTCCCCGAGAAAGAGGAAGAACAACTTATGGGGGAAGGCGGGGAGACAATTCGTCAGGTGAAGAATGAGGAAATCCGCACCGTGAACCTTCCCGAGGATGCGATCTTCTCCACTTTGGCCATTGATGTCTCGCATTCCCTGGCGGCGGGCCTGGTGGACAGCCTGGACTTCCTCACCGGCTACCCCTATGGCTGCGTGGAGCAGACCATGAGCCGCTTCCTGCCCGATGTCCTGGTCAAACAGACCCTAGATAAGTTGGGCATCGAGAACGAGGAGTTGGAGAGGGAGCTTCCGAAGATGGTGGAAGACGGCCTGCAGCGCCTCTACCGCTTCCAGCGCTGGGACGGCGGCTGGGGCTGGTGGGAGGGTGACGAGGTCAGCGCCTACCAGACGGCCTACGTCGTCTATGGCTTGAACGAGGCGAGGAGGGCGGGCTTCGCCGTAGACGAGAACGTTCTGCAGAGGGGGATCGAGGCCCTGCGCACCCCCCTGCAAGAGACCGAGGACCTGAACCTCAAGGCCTACATCCTCTATGTCCTGACCAACTGCGGGGAGGGGGACATCTCCCTGGCCCGCTCCCTCTTCGACCGTCGGGATGGGATGGACCTCCACGCCCAGGCCTATCTGGCTATGGCTCTGAACCTCCTGGGCGACTCGGACAGGGCGAGGGTCATCATTGAGGAGCTGGCTGGTCAGGCCGTGGTCAGCGCCACCATGGCCCACTGGAGGGAGGAGGAGCGCTGTTGGGAGATGATGTCCAGCGATGGGCGCACCACGGCCCTGATCCTGCAGGCCATGGTCGCCCTGGAGCCCGATAACCCCCTGATCCCCAAAGCCGTGCGCTGGCTGATGCGCACCAGGCTGGGCGGCTACTGGCGCACCACCCAGGAGACGGCGGCCACCATCATCGCCCTGACCGACTACCTGGCCACCAGCGGCGAGTTGGAGGCCGACTACAATTATCGAGTCTACGTCAACGGCCAGTTAGTAGGCGAGGGCAAGGTGGGCAGGGATAACGTCGCTGAAGGCCAGGAGTTCACGATCAGCGATCTAGTCCCTGGTGACAACGAGGTCAGGATAGTGAAGGAGGGGAGAGGGAGGCTCTACTTCGCCACCACCTTGCGTTACTACCAGGAGCGGGACGCTTTGGAGCCAACTCGATCCCTCGATGGGCCCATCGTCCACCGCGATTACCTGGACCCCGAGACCGACGAGCCGTTAATGGAGTATCATGTGGGGGACCTGATCAAGGTCAAGCTGACGGTGGAGCTGCCGGAGGAGCTTTGGTACATGATCGTCGAGGACCCCTTGCCGGCCGGTTGCGAGGCGGTCAACTACACCCTGAGGACGGCGGGCGTGCGGAAGGGGGAGTACGAGTACTACTGGTCGCATCCAGAGCTTCGCGACGAGAAGGCCGTCTTCTTCACCACCTACATGTGGGAGGGGGTGCACGAGTACAGCTATCTGATTCGGGCGACGACGCCGGGTCGCTTCCGGGCCATGCCAGCGGAAGCCACCCCCATGTACGAACCCGACATCTGGGGGCGCTCGGCCAGCGCCGATTTCGAAATCGGCTTCTAACGATGCCAAAAGCCCTCTCTACTTTTAAGCGGAGAGGGCTTTATGGCGGAGACTTCCGAAGGAAGTCTCTCCCCAGGGTATGACTTACCTGCTGACCAGCTTCTTGCCCAGGTAGGCCGCTTGGCCGATGCCCATCAGGACCATCAGCGAGGGCTCGATGTCCGGCAGCACAGGTGTCTCCACGGCCGCATTGTTGATCGCCCTGACCACACGGAAGATGAAGATGGCGATGGCGATAGCTGTCCAGGTTAGCATCTGCGCCTTGCTCAGGTCGGGGAAGCCCGTATCATCGGCGATCAACTCGGCCAGATAGGGCTGCTTCACCGGCGGGGCCTCGGACTTCTTCGGCTTCTTGATGACTCCGCTGGCAACATAGGCGCTGGTGATCCCCTTGGCCACGGCCATCGTTCCGGAGCTCAGCCCCATGGCGATGAGGAGATTGGACGGCACCTCCTCGATGGGGGCTATCACACCCTGCTGCACGCGGGCTACGAAGATGGCGACGTAGGAGAAGACGACGGCCACGGTCCAGACAAACCACTGGAATTTAGATGTGCTGAGCCGCTCGTCATACCCTTCGGCTAGCTTAAGGGGGTCGGCTTTACCCGTGATGAGCCAGTAGAGTATCCAAAAAACTACGAGGGCCGCTAGGCTGATGAGATATGGCATTCTCAGACCTCCTTAAGGGTGATGGGGACTCAATTTGTCAACGATAGTATAGCACAAAAATCGAAAAAAGCAAATCAGCAAGCAAGTCTCGACGGGCCTGGCTGGAACCTGTGCAAGGGCAACCGCGACGGCAGTTTGGGCCAATTCACATCTCACGTGTTACGTGTTTGACTTTTCACTCCGATAGGGGTATAATAAGGGTGGGTCTATACAGGGCAATAGCCTCCTTCGCCACCGACCGGAATGGCGGCGGTGAGCGCTGTAAATACACAAATACAAGTTATCTTGCCGCTTGGATCGCAGCGCGACCGAGACGGCATCGCAAAATCGAGCTGAATCTATCGCCTTTTTGCCTCTCGGAACGCTGAGAGGCTTTTTGTTGTCTTGGAGGTGCAGCTTGTCCCCTGAACCGATCATTAGGGTTGAAAATCTCCACTTTGCCTACAACGCCGAATCGGAGCACCCCATAGTGGCCCTGCGGGACATCAACCTGGAGATCCAGAGGGGCGAGTATTTAGCCATCATCGGCCATAACGGTTCAGGGAAGACGACTCTGGCCAAACACCTCAATGCTTTGCTCATCCCCACCGAAGGCGACGTCTGGGTCAAGGGCATGAATACCAAAGATCGCTCCCACCTCAGGGACATCCGCAGCGCGGTGGGGATGGTCTTCCAGATCCCCGACAACCAGATCGTGGCCACTACCGTGGAGGAGGACGTGGCCTTCGGCCCTGAGAACCTGGGCCTCCCACCCGAGGAGATAAGAGAGCGGGTGGATTGGGCCCTGGGGATCGTGGACATGCTCCCATTTCGCAAACGCGCCCCTCACCTTCTCTCCGCCGGCCAAAAGCAGCGGGTAGCCATCGCTGGGGTGATGGCCATGAAACCGGAGTGCCTGGTCCTGGATGAGTCCACCACCTATCTGGATCCGGCGGGGCGGAGGGAGGTCCTCGACGTGGTGAGAAGGCTTAACGAGGAGGAAGGCGTCACCGTGGTCACCATCACCCATTTCATGAATGAGGCCGTCTGGGCCGACCGCGTCATCGTGCTGGAGAGGGGCCGCATAGTGATGGAAGGGCCGCCGCGGGAGGTCTTCGGCCAGGTGGAGAGATTGAAAGCTTTGCAATTGGACGTCCCCCCAGTAACCGAGTTAGCTTACAATTTGCACAAGCGAAGCCCTAGCTTCCCTGCCGACCTCCTCACGGTGGGGGAGATGGTGGAGGAAGTTTGTCAGCGGAGCCGACAACGGATTAGGTTAGCGGATTAACGGATCGGTGGATATGAGGAACCTGCAACCTCTGATAAGGGTCGAGGGCCTGTGGCATGTCTACTTGAGAGGGACGCCTCTGGAGGTGGTCGCCCTGCGCGGGGTGGACATGGAGGTCTACGAGGGGGAGGCAGTGGGGATCATCGGCCCTACGGGCGCGGGGAAGTCAACCTTAGTCCAGCACCTCAACGGGCTCCTGCGACCCCAGCGGGGCAGGGTCGTCGTTGACGGCGAGGACCTGAGCGATGAGAGCGTGAACGTCAAGGCCATCCGCTGTAAGGTCGGCTTGGTCTCCCAGTATCCGGAGCGGCAGCTCTTCAAGCCCATTGTCGCCGACGACATCGCCTTCGGGCCCCAGCAATATGGCTTGCCCCGGGAGGAGGTCCGCCGCCGGGTGAGGTGGGCTATGGAGATGGTAGGGCTTGACTTCGAGGAGTTCAAGGGCCGCTATACCTTCTCGCTGAGCGGGGGCGAGATGCGCCGGGCGGCCATCGCTGGCGTCCTGGCCCTCCGGCCGAAGGTGCTGGTCCTCGACGAGTCTACCACGGGCCTGGACCCGAGGGGGCGAAAGGACCTCTTGAGGAGAATAAGGGATTGGCACGAGAGGGAGGGGCTCACCATCGTCTTCGTCTCCCCTAACATGGAGGACATCGCCCAATTGGTGGATAGGGTCTACGTCATGGCCGAGGGGCGGATGGTGACCAGCGGCACGCCGCGGGAGATCTTCTCCCACCCCCAAGCACTGGTTGAACAGGGTTTAGGGGTCCCCCAGGTGACGGAGGTGATGCATGCCCTTCGGGCCCGCGGCTATAAGGTGGCGGTTGACGTCCTTACCGTTGCTGAGGCGGAGGAGGAGATATGGAGGGGTTTGAGTTCCTGCGCCACGTCACCATAGGCCAATACCTCCCTGGGGATTCACTGCTCTACCAGCTCGATCCCAGGGCGAAGCTGGTGGGCTTCTTCCTCCTGATAACCGCCGTCGCCTTCACCCCCTCCTACTTGGGCAATGCCCTCCTGCTGACCGTCGCCCTCGTCCTCATCCTCATCTCCCAAATCCCGGTCAAATACGCCTTGCAAGGGCTCCGTCCCGCTATCCCCATCATCGTTTTCTTCGCCGTCCTCCAACTCCTCCTCTTGGGCGAGTTTTACATCCCCCCTACCGGCCTCCGCACCCTCTTCAGGTGGGGGTTCATCCACATCACCACCGGCAGCGTGCAGTTGGTGGTGGTCTCCATCTGCCGCCTCATAGAGCTCCTCTTCCTAGTCAGCCTTCTGACCTTTACCACGACCACCACCGAATTGACCCATGGCGCGGAGAGCCTGCTGAGCCCCCTGGCCAGGTTCGGCTTCCCCGCCTATGAGCTGGCCTTGGTGCTCACTATCGCCCTCCGCTTCGTGCCCATCCTAGCCCTGGAGTTGGAGACCATCGTGAAGGCCCAGGCGTCGAGGGGGGCGGATTTTGGGGGCAAGGGGAGGCTGCGATTCGTGCAGCAGACGAGGCAGCTTCTCCCCTTGCTCGTCCCTTTATTCATCAATGCCCTTCGCCGCGCCGAGGACCTGATCCTGGCAATGGAGGCCCGATGCTACGTGGGGGGCAGAGGGCGAACACACCTCGTCCAATTCCGCAGCTCATCTCGCGACTACCTGGTGGTCATCGCTTTGGTCGTTTACATCGCCTTTATGTTAACATACGAGTTCCCATTCTAAACAATTGTGGAGTGCGACGACTCC
>CAYQVA010000118.1:0-5967 GCA_964420815.1 uncultured Anaerolineae bacterium | reverse complement strand
CTTGCCCACCTCGACTCCCACCCCAACTGCCACGCCAACGGTTACTCCCACGCCGATGTGCATCTCCGTGCCCGCCCTCTCCATCCTCTCGCCTTCGGAGGGCGGGGAGTATCGCCCTAACCGGCCCATCTCCGTGGCTGTGCGCGTAAAGGGCCCGCTGGAGGAGGCCGAAATCCGGGCCAGGCTCGAAGGCGAAGGAAACGTCCGGCCTGTCCCGCTCAGGGAGGAGGGAAGAAGCTGGACGGGGGAGATGGAGGGGCTCACCGAAGGCCGTTATACCCTCACCTTCCTTTTCAAGGGGAAAACGGCGGCAGGTGTCCTCCTGGAGGGGGAGGAGAGGGTTTCCTTCAGAGTGATGGGACAGAGAAGGCCCTGGCCTCTTCCACTCCTGTCCGCAGCATGCCTGATGCTCCTGGCCGGAGGATGGCTATGGCACCGGAGGAAGCGAAGGCCCTTCCCCGAAGGGGTCCTGAGGGTGGTGAGAGGGCCGGACGAGGAGGTGGGGAAGGGATGGGACCTGGATAGATTCCGCAAGAGGGCTATCCTCCTGGGGAGCGGTGGGAGGTGCGAAATCCGCCTCCGGCGCTGCGAGGGGGTTCCGCCTCAGGCCCTGCGCCTCAGGGCCCGTCCCGGCCAGAGGGGGGTGGAGACCCTGATAACGCCCCTCGATGACGCCGTCGCGGTCAACGGACGCGCCCTCCGGGCGGAGGCCGTTCTGCGGGATGGGGACCTCATCTCCTTCGGCCCTTACGTCATCCGCTATGAGAACCTTCGCCAGAGGGCTCGCAGCCGCCTCTGGCGGGGGCGCAGGATGGCGCCCGGGAATCTCAGGGGCCGCGCTCCCTTGCGCAGGCTGTGAGGCGCTAAAGAGCGCCCATTCCTCGCTTTTCGAATAGACAATTGGAGGTGAAAGGATGAATAGATGGCAGATTCTGGACCGGGAAAGCCGCCCTGTGGGCGAATCCGAGCCCGGGCTGGCCATAAGCCCGGTGCTCTTTATCGGGCTAGGGGGCTCGGGCCACCGCATCGGCCTCTTCCTCAAGGCCACCCTCCTCCGGGCCTATCCGGAGGGGATCCCTTCGGCTTTCAGGCTGCTGGTCTTCGACACCGATGATGAGAACCTGGCCGTCGGCATTGGGGAGAGGCTGGTAAGCCTGGAGAGGAACGCGGAGTTCTTCCATATCGGCAACGTCCCCGTGGCCCGCATCGTCCAGAACCTGGACAGGCTCCCCTCCATCGCCGAGCGCCTCCCCAACATCGAAGACCTGCCCCCCATCTCCCTCCGCAGGGGAGCCAAGCAGATCCGCCCCTTGGGCCTGCTGGCCCTTCTTTGGCATTACCCCAGAGTGCAGGAGATCGTCCAGAACGCCATCTGGCTCCTGGCGGGCAGGGAGAACGTAGGGGAGGCTGATCTAAGGGTCGATCCCTCCAGGGGAATCACCGTCTTCATCGCCGGGTCGCTGGTGGGGGGCACCCACTCCGGGCAGTTCTTGGACGTGGCCTATCTGGTGCGGGCCGAGCTGGAAGGGCTGGGAACGCTGGCCGACTTCTGCCGCATCATCGGGGTGGGCCTCCTGCCGGGGGCCTTCAGGGGCATTGATGGCCCCAACATCATCCCCAACACCGTGGCCGCCCTCAGGGAGCTCGATCACTGTATGGTGAGGGGAGGGTTCCGGGCCTCCTACCGCAACGGCCACACCGTGGAGACCCTCCAGCCGCCCTTCGACCTCTACTATCTTGTGGACGCGGTGGACGAGGCCGGGCAGACCTGGCTGAACCTGGAGGAGCTCTGCGCCATGGTGGCCCAGGGGATATTCCTCATGGGCGCCTCCAGGATGGGCCAGCGCTGGGACACCGTGTTGGTGAACGTGGACGAGGTGCTGAGCGAGCGCACCCCCGAGGGACACGGCACCTTCCTGGGCAGCTTCGGCGTGGCGCGCCTCAGCTTCCCCGCCAGGGCGGTGGCGGAGCTCTGCGCCCTGCGCCTGGCCTGCTCCCTCATCGAAGAGGTCTTCCTCCGCCCGACGGGCCGGGCGGAGGCCGACGAAGTGACCGCCTCCTTTATCGGGGCCCAGGGCCTCACCCTGGAGGCCCTGTCGGGAAGGCTTTCGGTAGACGAGGAGGGCTTCCCCATCGCCGTCAGGCTGGACCCTCCCGCCTGGCTGAGCCGCCTCGAGCCTCATAAGGTGCCCCAGGAAGCCATTCGCTGGGCCGAGGATTACCGGACGCTCCGCCTGGAAGGGGACTTCCGCCTCTGGATCAAAGGGAACGCGCAGGCGGCGGAGGAGGAGCTGGCGGCAGCGTTGGAAGAAAAAACGCGGTCCATGGTCAACGATCCCCAGCGGGGGCCACTCGCGGCCTGTGCCTTCCTTCAGGGGCTTCTGAAGCGGATTAAGACCATGCAAGCGGCTCTGGAGACCGAGCGGAAGGCCCTGGCCTCGGCTTCCAGGGAGCTCGAGGACAGGGTGGAGGAGGCCGGGGGAATGCTTATCAGGGCGCCCGAGGCCAACTGGTTCCTGCGCCGCAGCCGCGTGAACCAGGCCCTGAACGCCTATGCCCGTGCCCAGCAGGAGCTTCTTGCCGGCCGGCTTGAGGCCATGCTCCTGGACCAGATGGAAGCCGTCATGGCGGGCTTTGGGGAGAGGGCGGAGGCCCTGCTGCGGGAGGTCGAGGGCCTGGTGGCCCGCCTGCGCTCCGTACGGGAGGCCTTACGTCGTCGGGAGGGGGAACTTCTGAGCTCCCTGGAGGAGGGGATTCCTACCTTAGCCCTGGTGGACGAGGAATTTGTGGCCTCCCTTTACAGCCGCTATGCGCCCTCCCCTTCTTCGGTGGCCGAAGCCCTGCTCGAGGACGGGGACGGCCTCTATGGGTGGCGTGCTCTCGGCCAGCAGGAGATCTCTTCCCTGATCTGCCGGGCTGCCGGCAGGCCCTTCGTCCCCATCGAGGGCATCACCGTCGAGGAGGCGATTGAGGAAAGGGGAGAGATGTCGCCTGAGGCATGGAAGGCGGCCCTCTTCGCCCTGGCCAGGCCGGCCTGGAACCTGGACCTGACCCAGATGTCGGAGGGAGGGGCCCATCTCCATCAGATAACCATCCTGGGGGTGCCCGACGAGAGGGCCTCCATCTTCCACCATCAGGGGAGGCTTCTGGCCTCCACCCATGACCCTCATCACCTCACCGCCTTCGTAGCCACCATCGGAGCCCCCTTCACGGCCCTCAGAAGGCTTCCCCACTATCTGGGGGTTTACCAGAGGGCGAAGGGCCTCAAGCCGCTGCATGTGCTGCCCGCTTTTCAGGGGGAGGAGCAGGAGGCGAAGCTGGCCTTCGCCCTGGGGTTGGTGTTCGGGCTCGTTCGCAGCCGCGGCACCTACTTCTACTACCATCCCTCCGATGGGCTGGAGGAGGAGGTGAGATTGGGACAGGGGGCAGCCAATGCCCTGAACACCTTGCGCCGGGAAAGAGGCCTGGCCCGAAGGCTCATGGAGGATGTGGAGGGGCACATCGAAGTCATCGGCATAGCCAGGGCGCTGCAGACCCTCCTCCAGTACACCCGCCCCACCGGGCAGGAGGACGGGCTGGCACGGGAGCTGAAGAGGCTGGTGCGCTCCTACGCCGACCTCTTGAGCACCAGCCAGCGCCTGAGGCCGATTGACGACAAGGGGATAGGGGAGGAGGGGGAGAAAACGTGATCCCTCTCACCCCTTCTCTCCCCCGAAGGTGGATAGGAGGATGGCGATGGTAAAGGGTGATCTTCCCCGCAAGGTGCGGCGAACGCTGGTTCTGGGGCTAGGCGAGGACGGTTGGGAGGCGGTCCGCCTTCTGGCCAAGAGGCTGGAGGCCCGACACGACGGCCTCCCCTGCGTGGCCTGCCTGGGCATCCTGTCCGAGGGAGATTCCCTCGATGAGGCGGTCACGCCTGAGGGCGCCTCTTCCGGCCCCGTCAAGGCCATCGCCGAAGCCCTGGCCGAGATAAGCCGCATCGGCCATGGCCGGGCTTTAAGGGCCAGGGGCTTCCTGCTGGATTGCCCCGACGAGGTGGCCCTGGCGGTGGTGGCCGGACTCGATGCCCCCCACGCGGCTGAGATGGTGCTTGACCTGGCCTATCTGGCCCGCCACCTTATAAGAAGTCGCCTGAACTCGCACGCCTTGAGCGTGGGCATCCTCCTCCTGCCGGACATCCTGGCCGCCGACGAGCCGGCGGAAGCCTGGGCCCGCGCCCGCAGCTGCCTGGAGGCGCTCGACGCCTATATGGGACCTCATGATGGCTTCCAGCGGCGCTACGGCGGGGGACTCAAGGTGGAGGAGTGGGGCCCTCCCTTCAACACCTGCTATCTGGCGGGCACCCTCAACGCCGATGGGCTGGCCCTCGCCTCCTCCGAGGAGCGGGCAAACCTGGTGGGCGAGTTCCTCTATCGCCTCCTCTTCTCCCCCCTTGGTGAGGCTCTGAGAGGCCTGGAGCCCATAGCGGCCACCTTCGGTTCCCACAAGGGTTTCTATGGGGCCTTCGGCCTGGCGAGCTGGGTCTATCCCGCCCGGGAGATGGCGGAGGCAGCCGCCCGAAAGCTGGCCGCAAGGATGGCCGGCCATATCCTTTCCCTCTCCGATGATGGGGGGAGCTCCGGGGCTTACAGCTTCCTGGCATCCCGGGAATTCGTGCCCCAAGCCCTGGAGGAAGCCCTCCTTCCGCCCGGCGTGCTGGCCGAGGCGGGCTGGGACCGGGGCCTGGAAGTGTCCCTCTCATGGCCGGGCATCGCCGCCTGGCGGGAGGAGGTGGATGAGGAGGTATCCCGCAGGCAGGAGGAGCTCGCCCGGAGGCGATCCCATCTGGAGGGGGAGGCGGCAAAGGCGGCGGCGTCGCTGGCGAAGGATGTCGAGGAGGAGTTGGGAAAACGACTCGACGATCCGAAGCCCGGCGGAATAGGGAGGGCAAGGTGCTTCCTGCAGGGCGTGCAGGAGGCCCTCGAAGATTTTGCCGCGCGGGAGAAGGACGAGGCCGACAAGGCCTTCGAGGCCCTGAAGGCGGTGGAGGAGAGAATTGAGGAGATGGCGGGGCAGCTGGACGCCCTGGCTGAGGGGTTCCCTCGGAACGTAAGGCAGCTCCTGGCCCTGGCCCTTCGCCCCGGAAGGTGGCTCGCCCTGTGGAGACGCTGGCGGGCCTTCACGCGCGCCAGGAGCCTCTATCTGGCCCTCCTGGAGCGCCGCCTGCAGCAGGTGGCAACCATCATGCGGCGAGACCTGGCCGTTCGTGCCTGCCGGGAGGCCATCCCCCTGGTGGAGGAGCTGGGACAAAAGCTCAATTCGCTGGCGGAGGTTTTGGAAGGGCTGGCGGCTCCTCAGCAGGAGGGCGAGAACGCTTTGTACGGCTCCCTCTCTTTCGAGCTGGAGAGGTCCATTCTGACGCCAGAGCTCGTGGAGGCCCTCTATGCGGAGGTAGAAGGGGATCCGGGAGAGCAGGTGGGGAGATATTTAGAGGAGAGGCCCCTTTCCCAATGGTTGAAAGGCCAGGTCGAGGCCTGCCGCCTTGCCGAGGGCCTGCTCTCCTACGCTCGGAGGCGATGCCAGGTGCTCACGAAGGTGGACATGGCCAGGCTGGTGGGGACCCGATGGTCGGAGAGGGACCTGGAGGAGGAGTTGGAGAGGCTTTCGGAGGAGGCGAAACCCTTCCTCGCCTGGGACGAGACCGCCCTGGACGAGGCGGAGAGCGGGGGAATGGAGGAAGCCCTCCTCCTGGAGGCAGAGGGGCTTCCCCCTTCCCTCAGGCGCCGCCTCGAGACCCCGGAGAGGGGATGGCGGATCGTAAACGGCGGCGATCCCCACCGCTGGACGGTGCTGCGGATGATAAGGGGGCTTCCCCTGGAAGCTATCCTTTCGCACAACATCTAGGGGGTTGAAATGGCGGAGGACATTCCGATGGAAGGGATAAGGGCCGAACTCCATTCTATTGTGAGCTCCCTCGATTGGAGGGAG
>CAYQVA010000117.1:0-6005 GCA_964420815.1 uncultured Anaerolineae bacterium | reverse complement strand
TACTCTAGAGCTGGTGATTTGTGGAAGTGTCGCCGCGACGCCAAATGAAGCCGAGGTGCTCCTAGCAACAAGATCGCTCCTTGTCAATCAAGGACCTACAGGAGGTATAATCTCCTATGGAGGTATGAAAATGCCTTATGCTTATGCTGGAAAGTTGCTAAGCTTGGACCTAACGACACGACGCTGGCAGGTTTCAGACATCGCTGAGAAAGAGGTCCGAAAGTACCTTCTCGGGAGCGGCCTAGCGGCCAGGATTTTCTACCCGCAGATGGACCCTGAGACTGATGCCCTCGATCCAGCTAGCCCCCTGTTCATCATGAACGGCCTCTTCACGGGGACGAAGTTGCCCGCAGCCTGCAAGGTCTCCATCTGCGGGCGCTCGCCGCTTACCGGCATCTGGGGCGAATCAACCGCCGGCGGCTATTGGGGAGCTGAATTGAAATTCGCTGGCTACGATGGGTTCATCATCACCGGCAGGGCCGAGGAGCCGGTTTACATCTGGATCGTGGACGATAAGGTGGAGATACGCCCCGCCGGCCACCTCTGGGGGCTGGATACCTACGAGACATCGGAGAGGCTGAAGGCGGAGACCGACCCCAAGGCGCAGGTGGCTTGCATAGGGCCGGCCGGAGAGCACCTCGTCCGCATGGCGGCGGTTATCTTCGGGGGACGGGAGGGGAGGGCAGCGGGCCGCACCGGCATGGGAGCGCTTATGGCCTCCAAGAACCTGAAGGCTATCGTCGTGAGATCTCATGGCCGCCCTCGATATCACGACGAGGAGAGCCTGACCCGAAGCGTGCGCGAGGCAAACGCCTCTATCAAGGCCAAATCCCTGGGGATGAGCGAGTTTGGCACAGCGGGGGGCGTGATCGGCGCCGAGGCGGTAGGGGATTTCCCCCTCAAAAACTGGCGAGAGGGGAGCTGGCCCGAGGGAGCGGCTCGGATATCCGGCCAGGCGATTGTCGAGAGCATCTTCGTGGGGCACTACCGCTGCTTCGGTTGCCCCATCGGCTGCGGGAAGGAGGTCAGAATCGTATTCGGCCCTTACGCTGGCACGGATGGCCATGGGCCGGAGTATGAGACCATCGCCGGTTTCGGGGGGATGTGTATGAACGACGACCTCTCCAGCATCGTCGTCGCTAATGACCTCTGCAACCGCTACGGTTTGGACACCATCTCCACCTCTTCAGCTATCGCCTTCGCCATAGAGGCCTGCGAAAGGGGCCTCATCACCCAGGATGACACGGGCGGGCTGAGGTTAATTTGGGGCAACGGTGAGGCAATCGTTGAGATGGTGAGGCGAATCGCCTATCGGGAGGGCCTGGGTGAGCTTCTGGCCGACGGGGTGAGGGCAGCAGCCCAGAGGCTAGGTGGTGAGGCGGCCGACTTCGCCGTCCACGTTAAAGGGTTGGAGGTCCCCTATCACGACCCTCGCGCCTTTACCAGCATGGCCGTGAACTACGCCACAGCGGGCCGGGGTGCCTGTCACCTGGAATCCCTCAGCTATTGGCCCGGCTACGGCATCGAAACGCCCGGCCTCGATTTACCTCAACCTTTCGACCCTCATGGGAGCCTCGGAAAGGCGAAGATGGTCTATGACTATCAGAACTACATGGGCGTTTACAACCCACTGGGGCTCTGCAAGTTCATCATCAAAGGCGGCATAGGGCCGGAGTTGGTAGCCGAGTGGGTGAACTTGGCGTTGGGTTGGGATCTGGATGCGGGGGAGGTGATGAGGATAGGGGAGAGGCTTTTCAACCTTAAGCGGCTGATCAACCTTCGCTTCGGCATCGGTCGTCGGGACGACACATTGCCCAAGCGTCTGCTGACCGAGCCCCGCCCTGCGGGCGGGGCAGCAGGGGTATTGCCCAAGCTGAGCGAGATGTTGAGGGAGTATTACCAATTGCGGGGCTGGGACCAGAATGGCGTTCCCAGGCGGGAGAGACTGGCCGAGCTGGGCCTTTCGGAGCTATTAAGGTGAGATCACTGCAGAAGCTCGACCACCCTATCCAGCACCAGCTCCGCTAGCTCGCTCTTGGGAAGCGGCGGCAGTTCGGTCACCTCGCCATCGCGAGCGATGAGCGTTGCCTGGATAGTATCCCCGCCGAAGCTGGCAGGCACAGGATTAGCCACAATGAGGTCGAGCCTCTTTTCCGTCAGCTTTGCCCTGGCGTTCTCGATGAGGTCCTCCGTCTCGGCAGCGAAGCCGACCTTCAGCAGTTGGCGATCGGCTACCTCAGCCAGGATGTCGGGATTGCGAACCAGCTCGAGGGTCAAGCGCTCTTTGCCCTTCTTGATCTTGCGTCCAGCGATGGAGGCAGGGCGATAGTCGGCCACAGCAGCGGCCATGATCAAAATGTCAGCACCGGGGGTAGCTTCCAAGACCGCTTCGCGCATCTCCTCCGCAGTGCGCACGGGGATGAAATCCACTCCCACCGGCTTGGGCAATGTGGTTGGCCCGGCGATTAGGGTGACCACCGCGCCACGGTCCCGCGCCGCCTCAGCCAGGGAGTAGCCCATCCTGCCTGAAGAGGGGTTTCCTATGAAGCGCACCGGATCAATGGGCTCCTGGGTTCCACCGGCGGTGACCACGACTTTCCGGCCGGCCAAGTCGCCTCCCCGCCCGAGCACCATCCTTATCGTCCCCATAATCTCCTCTATATCAGCCAACCGCCCCACGCCCATCGTCCCCGAGGCCAATCGCCCGTAGCCGGGCTCGATGATGGTCACCCCCCGCTGGCGCAATCGGGCGAGGCTCTCCTGGGTGGCGGGATTCTCATACATCCCCGTCTCCATGGCTGGCGCGACGACGATGGGGGCAGTGGTTGCCAGGGCGGTGGCGGTGAGCATGTTGTCGGCCAGGCCTGCGGCCAGCTTGGCGATGGTGTTTGCCGTGGCCGGGGCGATGACTAAGACGTCAGCCCGTCGGGCAAGGGAGACGTGGGCGATGTCCGTCTCTCGCAGGAGCTTGAACATCTCGATGACTACGGGGCGGGCGGTGATGCTCTGGAAGGTAAGGGGAGCGACGAACTCTGTCGCCGCCTCGGTCATCACCACGTCAACGGTGGCTCCTGCCTTAACCAAACGGCTGGCTAGCTCTACCGCCTTGTAGGCGGCGATGCTTCCCGTAACCCCCAGGACGATCTGCTTACCTTTCAAAACCCGCGCCATTTCCTCGCCTCCTAATCCCTATCCCCTAGCCCCTATTCATCTCGTAGATTAACCTAAGGCCCTCCAGGGTCAGGTTAACATCCACCACCTCGATGACTGAGGTCTCCTTGGCGATGACGTTTGCCAGCCCGCCGGTGGCGATCACCCGCGCCTTCTCGCCCAGCTCCTCTCGAATACGCTTAACCAGCCCCTCCACCAGCCCCACATAACCATAGATCACCCCTGATTGCATGCTGTGTACGGTATTCCTGCCGATGGCGCCTTTAGGGGCGATCAGCTCGATGCGGGGCAGCTTAGCCGTCCGTTGGAAGAGCGCCTCGGCAGCGATGGTTACCCCTGGGGAGATGGCTCCACCCAGATAATCACCATCCCTTGAGACGACGTCGAAGGTGGTGGCCGTGCCGAAGTCAATGACGATGGCTGGAGCCCCATAGAGCCGATAGGCGGCCAGGGCGTTGACCACCCGATCGGCCCCCACCTCACGGGGGTTATCGGTGCATATGCGCACTCCCGTCTTGATCCCTGGCCCGACTACCAAGGGGACTATGCCCATGTATTTCCGGCACATCTCTTCGAAGGTGGGCAGCAGGGGGGGCACCACGCAAGAGATAATGCCTCCCTCCACATCAGAGAATTGCAGGTCATGTTGGGCGAAGAAACGCTCCACCAACACGGCGTATTCATCGGCCGTCTTATGGGTGTCCGTGGCCACCCGCCAGTGGGCGACTAAATCCTTTCCCTTATATACCCCAAGGACGATGTTGGTGTTGCCGATATCTATGGCTAGGATGGCGGATCGCATACCCTTTGCCTCCACTAACGAAATGTCTCTCCACTTATGCATTCTTTCATATGATTCGGAGAGACATTTCGTTACCTCCGCGGTGAGCAGTTCAGATCCGATGCCATTATATCAGTCGAAGCGGCTATTGTCAACAAGATTGTTGACTTTACTCACAACCTTCCCCAGGGCATTCCCAAATGATGAATTCTCTAACGAACCCTCTCGCCCCTCTCTTATGGGATACCTTTTAAGCCAAGAGGGTTCGTCAGGTCTCGCCGGTGTCGGAGCGTTATCTCCCCTAAAGCGAAATGGCTTCCCATAGAGGCGAGACCATTTGTCGGAGAGAATTATCAGGTGAGATTAGCTCCCCAAGCGCCTCTTTGGTGACATCTGACGAATGGTCTCGCCGGTAAAGGAAGGGATGTGAAGAGGTTTATGTGTGGGCCGCGCCAAAGGCGCGGCCCACACATAAACTACCCTTCAAACTTCTCCCCCCGCAGAGCGGGGAGGGGGATCGAAGGGAGGGGGACCACTAAGTGAGGAGCCCATGCCTAGAGATATGGGTAAAAGTCAAGCAATAACGCTTGACATAGAACATACGTTCGTGTATAATATGAGTGACTTGAGAGGGAGGTGCGGTATGGGCCTATCGAAACGACAGCAGAGGATCCTTGACTTCATCAGGGAATTCATCCGTGAGAACGGCTATCCACCCACCATCAGGGATATCGGGCGCGAGCTCGGCATCTCTTCCACCTCGGTGGTGAATTACAACCTGAACGTCTTAGAGCGTGAGGGCTATATCCAGCGCGACCGGGAGGTCTCGCGGGGGTTAAAGGTCCTCACTGATCTAGCGGATCAGAGGCCTTCCCCCATCGTCAGCGTGCCCTTGCTAGGGACTATCGCTGCTGGCGAGCCTATCCCCATCCCTGAGGAGGGAGGGCTGCCCATCGGCTACGAGAGCATCGAGCTGACCCGCGACATAGTGAGGGAGCAAGAGGGGCTCTATGCCCTCCAGGTGAAGGGAGAATCCATGATTGATGCCCTGATCAACGACGGGGACATCGTGGTGATGAGGCACCAGAAGGAGGCGGAGAACGGTGACCTGGTGGCCGTCTGGCTGAAGGGGGAGAAGGAGACAACCCTGAAGCGCTTCTACCTGGAGGGGGAGCGTGTCCGCCTCCAGCCGGCGAACCCTACGATGGAGCCCATCTACGTCCACCCCTCCGATGTGGAGATCCAAGGGAAGGTCATAGCCGTCATCCGAAAGCTCTACTAGGGCTTTCACAAGATGATAAGCCATTTCGGCAAGTATCCCTGATAAAGGAGCACTGCCGTTCCTACGGCAGTGCTTTTCTTTAGTTCAGACATCCTTTGCACAAATCAATCGCCGCTAGCCATCCTTCCGCTTAGCCGATCCTTTCTCAGGGAAGCCTGCATTAACGCGGGCGATTTGAGCATAGGCCCAGCTTCGGCCGTGGGCATTAGAGAATGTCCACTCCTCGATAAGGTCTTGACTCACGAAGGGGAGTCGTACGCTGTGTCCCCTTCCATCCCCAAACCTTAAAATTTTCTGTTTCCAGCCTCCAGCCCCTTGACATAGAACAAATGTTCTGCTATAATATGGATAGAACATTTGTTCTAAGGAGGTTCCAAAAATGTTGCCTGAGCTGAATGAGCATGAGCAACTGATACTCAGGTTCATCGAGGGGTTCCTACGGAGGTCTCATTGCGCCCCCACCATCGAGGAGATCAGGAAGGGGGTGGGGCTCTCATCAAAGGATCACGTCTTTCGCGACCTGAACAGGGTCGAGGAAAAGGGGTATATCAAGCGGAGAAGGAGAGTAAGCCGAGGGATCGACTTGCTTTTCACCGTGGAGGGGTTGCCCTTCAGCCTCTCTACAGTTCACATACCCTTTCTCGGATGGATCGTTGCCAGCGAGCCCGTCCCCGTCCCTGGCGAATACCTCCCTCCCCTCGACACCATCGAGCTAGCCCGCGACATAGTGAGGGAGCAAGAGGGGCTCTATGCCCTCCAGGTGAAGGGAGA
>CAYQVA010000116.1:0-6032 GCA_964420815.1 uncultured Anaerolineae bacterium | reverse complement strand
GGATAGGGGGCAGGGGGAGGGGGGTTTCGGTCTGGTCTGGCCTCACGGATAATTATATAAGGGTGGTAGCGGAGAGCGGGTTGGATTTGACGAATACCATTACGCCGACGGAGCTGATCGGGCTAACCCCTGAGGGGATGCGAGGCAGAGTTCTGGCATCTTTGGAGTGCGACGACTCGTCGTCGCGGTGCATAACCCTCTCACGGGTCGCTAGGCACTACTGCGGGCGTAGTTGACGATAAATTCGGTTAAGGATATAATATTTATATCCTCTGAGAGGAGACAGAATGAGCCTAAAAGAGAGGTTAATGGAGGATCTGAAGAGGGCCATAAGGGAAGGGGACGAGCGGCGGAAAGCGACCCTCCGGCTGGTGAGGGCGGCCATCGTCAATGCGGAGATCGAGCGCTACCGCCAGGAATTAGACGATGAAGGGGTATTGGCCATCATCGCCAAGGAGGCCAAGAAAAGGCGCGAATCCATCGCTGAGTTCGCCAGGGGCGGGCGACAAGACCTGGTTGACCGGGAGGAGGCGGAGCTTCAGATCCTGCTCGAATACCTGCCGAAGCAGATGACCAGGGAGGAGATTGTAGCCATGGCTCAGCGGGTCATCGAGGAGGTGGGAGCCACCGGCCCCGCCCAGATGGGCGATGTTATGCGCCGCCTAATGCCCCAGGTCAAGGGCAAGGCTGATGGCCGCCTGGTTAGCCAAATTGTGACACGTTTGCTCGCGGAGCAGCAAGGAGGATAAAGCTCTGGCAAAATACAGCGAGCAAACGTGTCAGTAAAGGAAATGCTGGCGAGTAAGGCATCATAAAGGGTGGCTGGTTCCAAAGGATTGGCTTATGGACGATCGGGCTGTGCAGCAGGCTATAGGGTGGCGGATGGGGTTGCGGGCCCTCCTCATGGGCCTCGCCCTGATCCTTGCCCTGAGCATAATCTTGACCTTCCAGTTCCTGCCCAAGATGGTGCGTCTTGAGGAGGGGGATGTCAGCCCCGAGGATATCCTCGCGCCGCGGGCGGTCACCTACGTGAGCGAGATCAGGACCGAGAAGGAGCGGGATAGGGCCGAGGCGGTGGTGGAGGATGTCTACGATCCAGCCGACGCCAAGGTCGCTCGGCAGCAGGTGACCAGGGCGCGCCTCATTTGCGATTACATTGATTCCGTCCGTCACGACGACTATGCCGACCCCCAGCGCAAGGGGGAGCTGATCGAGGCCATACCCGACCTTGATTTCTCCCCCGCGGCCATCGAGAGCATCCTCTCCCTCGACGACCAGGCCTGGGAGGAGGTTGTCAACGAGGCCCTCTATGTCCTCGATCAGGTCATGCGGGAGGAGATCCGAGAGAATCAACTGATCGAGATGAGGCGTAGGGTCCCCAGCCTGATCAGCCTGGGGCTATCCGAGGAGCAGGCGGAGATCGCCAGCGAGCTGGTCAAGAGCCTCATCGTGCCGAACAGCTTCTACAATGCCGAGAAGACCGCGGAGGAGAGGGCAAAGGCGCGCGAGGCTGTCAAGCCGGTGAGGCGCACCATCGCCAAGGGGGAGGCCATCCTGCGGGAGGGGGACATCGTCACCCCCCTACACCTGGAGGCGCTGGAGGCCCTGGGGCTGCGTCGGAGGGAAGTCGAATGGCGGGACATTGTGGGCACTATCATCTTCGTGGTGCTAATCATCTCCGCCTTGGAAACCTATCTCCTCCGCTTCCGTCCGGGCTTCTGGGCGAATGAGCGTCAAATCCTCTTCGTGAGTTTCATCATCATCGTCTCCATCCTGGCTGCCAAGTTCATGGTCCCAGGACATACCGTCTTGCCCTACCTATTACCCTTGGCTTCCGTGCCCATGCTGTTGACGGCCCTCCTAGGCCCCCATGTGGCGATGATGGTCGCCATCCTGCTCAGCCTGACGGTGGGCTTCCTCGCCGGCGGTTCCCTGGAGCTGACGACCTTCGCCCTGGTCGGGGGACTGGTCGCCTCCCTCAGCCTCTATCGGGTGGAGAGGCTGAACGCCTTCCTACGGGCAGGGGCCTATGTGGCCCTCGCCAACTTCGGCGTCGTCCTCGCCTTCCGCCTCCAGAGCCACGATTACGATATGTTGGGGCTCTTAACCCTGGCCGCCGCCAGCCTGGTGAACGGCGTGCTTTCCACCAGCCTGACCATGGCCGGCTTCTTCCTGTTGGGGAACATCTTCGGCATCACCACATCGCTTCAACTGATGGAGCTGGCCCGCCCTAATCATCCCTTATTCCAGCAGTTGTTATTGAAGGCCCCTGGCACCTACCATCACAGCATCATTGTCAGCAACATGGCCGAGCAGGCGGCGGAACAGATCGGCGCCGATCCCTTGCTGGCGCGTGTGGGGGCCTATTATCACGACATAGGCAAGATCCTTCGGCCTTACTTCTTCGTAGAGAACCAGATGGACGAAGTGAACGTCCACGAAGGCCTCGATCCCAAGACCAGCGCCCAGATCGTCATCGCTCACATCAAGGATGGCTTAGAACTGGCCAAGAAGTACAGGCTGCCTCAGAGGATAAGGGACATCATCATCCAGCATCATGGCACCACCTTGGCCACCTACTTTTATCACCAAGCTTGCCAGGCGGGCGATGAGGAGGGGGTTCGCGAGGAGGAATATCGCTATCCAGGCCCCAAGCCCCAGACGCGGGAAGCAGCCATTGTGATGCTAGCCGATGGGGTGGAAGCGGCCGTCCGCGCTAACCGCCCCTCTTCCCCTGAGGAGATAGAGCGGCTGGTGCAGAAGCTCATCAACGACAGGTTACTGAGTGGCGAGCTCGATGAGTGCGACCTTACCCTGCGAGACTTGGACAAGATAAAAAGTGTCTTCATTAACGTCCTCCAGGGCATATTCCATCCCCGCATAAAATATCCCGAAGAGGAGACCGATGCAAGCCTAGAGAAGTCTTGACGTAACTGCGATCTGCAATCCGCATAGAAGGGAGGGAAAGCTTTGGCAAAGACTAAGTCGGCCATCAAGCGGATAAGGAGCTCGGCAAGGAAGCGGGAGCGCAACCGGGCCATCCGCTCGCGGGCCAGGACCTTCATCAAGAAGGTGAACAGGCTCATCGCTGAGGGGAGGCTCGAGGAGGCCTCGGCCGTCGCCATCCTGGCCATCAGCGCCCTGGACAAGGCGGCGGAGAAGGGGGTTATCCACAAGAGGAACGCCGCCCGCCGCAAGTCCCGCCTGATGAGGAGACTCAACCAGGCAATGAGGGCTGCAGGTTAGGATCGCTCTCAAACGATAGTGTGGGAGGAAGGGAGGGCAATGCAAATAGATGCTAAATGGCTTCAAGCTGAGTTGGGTGAGATCAAGGAGATGTTGAAGGGTATACAAGGGGCGATGGAATGGGTGGCCCAGATAGCCTCACAGCGCATTCAGACGGAGCATCCGCATATCGTGCGGATCGAAGGTGTATGTGGCGGGCGCCCGATCATCGCTGGCACCCGAATCAGCGTCCGTACCATCGTCGAGCGGACACGCCTCGGCGATTCACCTGAGCAGATTGTGGAGCATTATCCGCCCTTGACGCTGGCCCAGGTCTATGATGCGCTGAGCTACTACCATGGGCATAAAGCCGAACTTGAAGCCGAGATAGCCGCTAACAGGGAAGCTTTAACATGGGTGACGAAGCACGGCGTCCGGTGAAGCTCTATCTTGATCACGACATCAGCTATCGGCTGGCCGAGCAACTTCGTGCCCGTGGCTATGATGCCATCGGCGCTTGGGAGGTAGGCAAAGCCCATCTCTCCGATGCGGCCCAACTTGAGTACGCCGCCAAGCAAGGCCGGGTTCTCGTGACCTGCAATGCACAGGACTTTGTCCCGCTCTACATAGAGTGGTGGGACACGGGTAGGCATCATAGCGGGATCGTCACTTCGGAGCAGTTGGAGTTCGGCGAGATGCTGCGGAGGCTGATTCGCTTCCTTGAGACCGTTACCGCCGAGGAGATGGAGGATGTGATCCGCAATCTGGCCGAGTTCAAAGAGCCTCAAAGTTGAGGTGTTCGAAGACAGAGGCCCTTCAGGCCGTTCGTGGGCGAATGGCTTAACCGTGAAAAGGCATTGGCCAATAGGCAACTGGCCGATGTGTAGGATATTTGCACGGGGGCGTGGCAATGGGGCCCATTGCCGCCCCTCGGCGATTTTGTGATATAATGTGATTGGGTTTCATCCACCTCTTGACTTCGCGAGGTTGACGGCATGTGCTGCTGATTATGTCTTCGATGTGACCCAGATTATGTGAGTAGCGTGAGGAGGTGCGTGATTATGGGGGTTGCCTCTATCATCTTGCCGCAAAAACTCGGTGAGAAACTGAGGGAAAAAGCAGAAGAGAGGGGATGCCTGCCTGAGGAGTTAGGGATTGAGCTTGTGCTCAAGGGCTTGAACGAAGAGCTTGCCCCTGAAGACTTGGTGGAGCATTACGAAATGCTGAGTGAGAAATACCTTAGGGAGGGGGAAGAATTCCTGGCCAAGGGGGATTTGGTTCAATCCTCGGAGAAACTATGGAGCGCTGCGGCATCGGCGGTTAAGATGGTGGCGGCAAAAAGGGGATTAAAGCTAGAGAGGCATGGAAGCCTATGGGATTTCATTGATAAACTCTCTGAGGAGCATAAGGATGAAGAGCTTTTGAGGCTCTTTCACAGTGCAAACAGCCTTCACAGGAACTTCTACGAGAACCAGATGACGAGAAGGGCTGTGGAAGTTGCAGGGAAAGAGGTTAAAATGTTGATAGAAAGGTTAGCCGTTTACGGGCGTTAAGGTTGTGACGGGATGTTTCTGGAGATCCTGGGCTGTTCCTACTAATGGCTCGTTTGCCCATCTACATCTGGCAATTTTGTGGTATGTGGCAACTGGTGGTCCGAAACGAGCGCCAATGCAGGGATGACTCTGTGCCTGCCGTTGGCGTTTTTATGTTCATTTTTGCGGTAAGGAGGGCCCATTACTATGAGCAAAAAAGGGAATTGGGACAATATTGATAATAGCAGGAATGGTCTTAGATAGGAGGCCCGTGATGAAAAAGCTATCAATACTCTTGATGGTAGTGCTTTTGATTAGCGTTTTGTCTTTTCCGCTACCAGCTATTAGGATAGCCACTGCTGCTCCACTACGGGAACATGTAGCAAGGGTTTGGACTAGCAAAAGAGAGTATAAGGTCGGGGAAACTGTTAAGATCTATTATCGCGTAGAACCATATCCGGAGGGCTGTCCTATTCCAACTGCCAGCGCGAGGCTCACAATAACAAAACCAGACGCCACTCAAGTTGTGTATGACCTAGGGGAGATGAGTGTCGGCACTACCTACTTTATAAAAGGAACGGCAGGCGAACCCCTTGGGAGAAGGGAGATACTCTTCGAGGCATGGGGGATATGTGGCTGTTATTGATATGACTCGGACACCACGTCCTATGACGTCACCGGCGGTGACACAAATCCCCCCACAATTGGTACCCCTTCTGAATCTGATGATCCCATCAACAAAGATGGTTGTCCAGAACCCACTATAGTGACTATAACTAGTGAGATAACAGATGATGATTCAGGGGTAGATCGTGCCACACTCTACTACTGGCTTGACCATGGCACTTTGCACCACGAACGCATGAGTCACACCGGAGATTCCTACTATGCCACCGTAGGGCCATTCTCCGAAGCGGGAACGCTAAGGTACTACATCAAAGCCTGGGACGAAGCAGGAAATATGCGCAAATCCTCAACCTATACTGTAACCGTAAACGACTGTCCAGTATCCCCACCCGCTATCGAACGAATTGTTAGTGTGACCGATAACTATGCGATCAAATCCCCCTTGGATATTCTTAAGGTGTTCAAAACAATTATGCCTTTTACGAACTATCCCATTATCGACTACGAAATATCTATGCAAATAAAAAACCCCTCCTCTGTCAAAGAAGCATACGTAGTAATCTTTGGTGAAGCTTCATCACGGGGTCCTCTAACGCAAGTTTTGTGCAACCAGAAGCTGAAGCATTCATATCGGTGCAAAAACGCAAC
>CAYQVA010000115.1:0-6083 GCA_964420815.1 uncultured Anaerolineae bacterium | reverse complement strand
GGCGAGAGGGTTCATCAGGTCTCGCCCGATGGCAAGCTATCTTGCGAGGGACGATTTGTACTCCGATACCGGCGAGAGCATTCGTCATCGCAGGCTCCCTACTTCAGCGGGGAGTAAGAGAGGTGCATAGGATCCCCTTTTCTAGAAAGCTTTCGCATTCATGCGAGAGAGTGCGTCACCATGGTGTGCGACTGATTCTTAATCATTACCTCCCTTCCCGCTCCTCACTTCACTGATGACGAATGGTCTCGCCTCGATGAAGGCTATCTCACTTCATGGCGGTTCATGCTCCGATATTGGCGAGACGATTCGTCAGATGACGAATGGTCTCGCCTCGAAAGTAGTCTCGCTTTTAGGGCGATCTATGCTCTGATATTGGCGAGACGATTCGTCAGAGGTGCGTTTCAAGTGATAGGATTATATCATCAATTTGCAGGATGTCAATAATGCAAAGAGAGCGTGACTCCTCTACAAATCGTGATCACTGCAATTGACAGGGATATCCCCTTATGGTAGAATTAAAGCGGATACTGGTTCCGAGCCTCACTGCCGTCTTCTTTTCATCTGCGGTATCCTTGCCGGACGCGGTTAAGTGGGGATAAGCTCCCTCTTCTCATAATCTCCTATGCCAACCTAAAGATACTTGATTCGACTTAATCTCAAGGGTTGGCTTTTTTATTACTTCGGTTTAAACCATCGCTTGGAGGTGTGGTTTCTGGTGAGCGGCCTCACTATTCACCACAAACCCTCCTCAACGGTGACGGCGAGCTTGAAAACCTGCGGCTTTCTAAGCTTGCTATCAATGACCCTAGTGGTCTTATCAATCGCTTTAACCCCAGCACCTGTCGCCGCACCAGGCGATGTGCTGATAAATGAGGTTGCCCCTAGCGAAACCGGCGGATATGACTGGATTGAGTTTTATAACGCCTCGAACAGCAGCATTGATATTCAAAATTGGGTAATCAAGGAGAGAAAAACGATAGTTAAGACCTTCACTTCCTATCTTATGGCTCCTGGCGAGTATATCGTCTTGAATTTCAATCAGAATCTACCTGATGAGACTATGGCGGACACGAATGGCAATGGATACCGTGACTTTTACACTACTGACAGTGGCTTGATTGCCACGGACAACGTTATCATTTTAGAAGACGGGGCAGGCACCATAATTGACGCTTTAGCCTTCGCTAACAACGATGGGACGTGGGCAAGCGATCAGCATAGCGCTTTCCAGCGCATAGTTGATGCCAGCGAATGGGTAGCCACGGTTTACCCCAATGACATCGAAGAAAACAAAAGGAGAAACGAGGAGCAATGTGCAGATTGGAGCAAGGGAGGCAAAGGTGAATCCTTAGGCCGAGATGCGTTTTCAACGGACACTAACAGCAAGGAGGACTGGCATCTCTTCACTAGCCAAACCCCTGGGAAAGGTAACCCAACCATTGGTTCCCCAGGGGACATCTTGATAAACGAGGTGGCACCTAAAGAGGACAAGGATTGGATCGAGTTCTATAATCCCTCAGGAAAGAGCATAAACATCGAGTATTGGATCGTCAAGGAGCGAGGCACCGTGGTGAAGACCTTTCCTTCCTACACGGTGGCCCCCAAGGAGTATTTCATTCTGAACTTCGATGGCGACCCAGCCGACGATGAGATCACGGAAGATGATAATGGGAACGGATACCGCGACTTCTACACCACCGACAGCGGCCTCGTAGGGACGGATAACGTGGTCATCCTGGAGGATGGGGCGAGCACGATAATTGACGCTATGGCCTTCGCCAATAACGACGGCACTTGGGCGAAGGCTCAACAGACGGCCTTCAACAACATAGTCAACGCCGGCCATTGGGAAGGGACACCGGATGGCGGGGCGGAGGTAAACGAGGCTGAGAGCGCCGATTGGAGCGAGGGGGACGAGGGCAAATCCCTGGGAAGGGATAGCCCCTCCTCGGATACCAATAGCAAGGCCGATTGGCACCTCCTCGACTACCAGACCCCTGGTAGGATCAATTACCTCACGTCGGTCCTGATCGGCAGGCGCGTCCAGCTCCCCCGCATAGATAACGAGGCTGGGTGGAGCACCTGGATTCAGGTGCAGAACGTGGGGATAACGGGCACCGGGGTGATCGTGTTCTTCTGGGGCGAATACTCCGGATTGTGTCCCTCCGAAGGCCCCGGGCCCATAGGGCGCGCATGTTGGTTTATCCCCGAGGGTAGCGTCTGGAGCTTAAAAGCGGCCATCCCTCCCGCCGCCAAATCAGCTATAGCCTACTCGATAAGGGAGGAGAAGTACGAAGCGGCTTGCGAGAAGGCTCGCGAGGTCGAGAGCTCCAAGGAATGGCGAGAATGGGTGGCCAAGCACCCTGAGAAGTACCCCGGCGAGCCCCTGGCGGTAGTGGTCAGCCGCTCCGGCCCCAACGACTTCGGCACTCTTGTCTCCAGCGCCTACACCGGCATCTCTGAGAAGATGGCTGGGGAGAGCCATCCCTACGGGTACTTCGTGCCCTACGCCATGAAGGGCTATAACGGCCTGGATACCGAGATGGCCATCCAGAACTCAGGGCAGGAGTGCACCTCGGTGTGGGTCTACTACAGCCAGCAGGGGGTAGCGGGCTTCGCCTACGCACAGCATATCGAGAACCTGGCGCCGGGCGAGGCCATCCGCGTGAGGGTGCCGACGGTCTCGGAGCTGAACGATGCCGGCCCTTGGCTGGGCTCAGCCTACATCGCCGCCAGCCAGCCTCTGGGCATCGTCGTGGATCAGACGAGCTTCGCCCCTGGCTCCTACGATCGGGGCACGCTGCTCACCCATCGGGCCTCACTCTGGGGGCAAGGCGATACAACCCTTTACGCTGACCTCATCTACAGGGAGCTTGGCGGCTGGAGCGCCAGCATCCAGGTGCAGAACCTGAGCCGGAATTCCCTGCCCACCTTCGTCACCGTGAATTTCGTGGATGCCAGTGGGGATGAGGTTCTCTTCCTGGGCGACTGGGTTTACTGTGGCGGTTCCAAGACCTTCCACCTGCCAGCGATCGTAGACCTGGGATTCGATTACCTGGGTGCTGCTATCATCAGATCGCACGATCAGATAGGCCATCCTGGCGATCGTGAGACTGGTGGGGAGCCGATCCGCGCCGTGGTTGACCTGAGGAGAGCAAGCGATTCAGATGAGATGGACGCGCAAGGGGGAAGCTATAACGCCCATTCGCTGAGCGAGAAGGAGTGGGTGTGGAACATCGCCCTCCCCTCCCTATCCAAGGGACATCAGGGCCTGACCTCCTTAATCGCCTTACGCAACAACTCCAACTGCAGCAGGGTAAAGCTTCTTTTGGAGATTAGGGATCAAAGCGGCAGCACAGTGGCCGAGGTTGATAACCTTTGGCTCCAGCCTGGACAGGTGAGGATGATTGACTTGGCCGACGTGGGTGGTGTGGCCCCCGGTTGGGTCGGCGCGGGCGAGATAAGGGTTGCAGGGTTGGAGCAACTATGCGACGGTGAATCTGACGCCCTCGTCATGCCTTCCGCCATAGTGGTGGAGCGGGGCACCGGCCCCGGCGACGTAACCAGGGTCTACGAGGGTATCCCCGTGAACATCCCTTAGGCTGGAACGTGAAAAGTAAAAATGGCACTTGACTTATGGGCAAAGATGTAGTATAATTTAACTAAACGCGGGGTGGAGCAGTGGAAGCTCGTAGGGCTCATAACCCTAAGGTCGTTGGTTCGAATCCAACCCCCGCTACCTTTTTATTAGATGGCGGCGTAGCTCAGCGGCAGAGCAGGGGACTCATAAGCCCTTGGTCACTGGTTCAAATCCAGTCGCCGCCATCAAAGCGAAAGGCACCCACCACTGGGTGCCTTTCGCTTTTTAGCCGATCAGCGCACGACCACCTGGAGGGAGAAGGTCTCCAGGGGCTCCACGCCCTCCTCCCAGGGGCGGTGGTAGACCAGCTTGAGGGCCGTCTGGCCCGCCTTCACGGCCTCGAAACGGAGGACCTGCACGCCAGGAGCGCCGACCAGGTCGGACTCCGGCTTGAACTCCACCTCCCCCACCGGCCGCAATATCTGCTCGTCGAGGGGCTCTGCCACTTCCCAGGTGTAGCCGGTGGTAGGGTTGGCCTCCAGGGTGATGACCAGGAGTTGCCCCTTCCTGAGCTCGATCTCGCGGCCGCTGTCCTCTGCCCCCAATTTGACCTCAGATGGGCGGCAACCGGTAGCCGCGGCTGCCAACAAGCTGAGCGCGATGACCATGGTGAGTATCCTATTCATTTTGCCCTCCTAAATGGTGATGAAACATCGCAGCGAGGCCTCATTCGGACTTGATCGCCTGCTGGCAATAGGCGTAGAGCGCGTCGTAGACGATGAACTCGCGCTCCAGGACCTCGTGATCGTCTTTGAGGCCCAGGTGGCGGAACCCCTCCGCGATTGCCTTGAGCCCAGGGGCCTCAGGGCGCTTATACAGGTCCTCGGCCACATCTGCCCCATGGACGATCTGCGCCAGCAAGTGTATCGCCGGATCGTCAATGAGATACTTCTCGACGATGGCCTCGAAGGTGCACCTCCCCCCATGATGGCCCAGTTCCGCCCCCTGTACGTCGAAGGGGATCGCCCCCTCCTGCTGGGCGATTTCCAGCACCCTCTCCGCCGGGGCGAAGAGGAACTCGGCCTCCGGGTCAATGAACTTCTTGATCAGCCACGGGCAGGCAACCCGCTCCACTTTGACGTGCTTTCGGGTAATCCACTTCATCTCTCACCTCCTGTGATATTCTCTCCGGACGGGGCAACAGGCCAGGCCCCCACAGCGCATAGACGACCACGCCCGCCACGCCGACGAGGAAGGCCGCGTAGAAGGGCCTCCGGGGCGCCGTAGCCCACAGCCACCCGCCAACCAGAGATGCGGGGAATACCACGAGGCCGCGGATCAGGTAATACATCCCCACGGCGCGGCCCCGTCGGGTTGGGGAAGCCAGGTCCACGATGAGCGCCTTCCGTGCAGGCTCGCCGATTTCCCGGAGGCCAGCGATGATGAAGGCAAAGGCCAGCCAGATGAAAGCGGACGCCGTCGCCAGGGCTAATGGAAAGAGGGCGAAGAAGGCGAAGGTGAGCAGCACAAAGGGCTTGCGGTTCATCCGGTCGGCCAGCTTGGCGATGGGGATGTAGACGAGGATGGCGGTCAACATCTCTAAGGCCGTCAACAGGCCAAAGTGGAAGGGCTCCGCTCGCAGGTGATCCATCACATAGAGGACGATGAAGACGCTTGGGATGCCCTCAGCCCAGCGAGCCAGGCAATCGGCGATGAGGAGCCGCTTCAGCCCAGGGGCCATCTCCTGCCACACTTGAGCGAAGCCCGCCGAATCGCGAACCGGAGGCTCCTTTTCGACGTAGTAACGTTGCAAAATGAAGATGGCCAGGAGCGCGAGGGCGATCGTCACCGCCAAACCCAGGCGGAAGCCGTCGGCCAATCCGGCTCGCTGGATGAGCCAGCCGCCGATGGGCGGGGCCAGCACGATCGGCAGCCGCTTCAGGATGGATTGCATCCCAAAGCCGATGGCGCGGCGGGTCTGTGGCAGGTTGTCGCCGATGATGGCGAAGATGGCTGGGAGGGTCAGGCTGCTCCAGGCCATCACGAAGAGGGTGCCCATGAGCACCCATTCCCAGCCAGGGCTGAGGAGGTAGAGGCCGTAGCCTATCATGGCCAGGAAGGTGAAGAACATCAGCGCAGCGCGCCGCCCCAACCTATCGGCCAGCCAACCGCCGGGGTACTGGTAGATCGCATCCAGCAAGTCCTTCATCGTCCCATAGGCGGCGATGACCAGGGCGCTGCCCCCCAGGAGCTCCAGATACTTGGGGGCGAAGCGGACCCACAGCTCCTCGCCCATGCCCAGGACGAGGATGGTTGCGAGCATGACCGCGACATTGCGCTCCAGCCCCAGCGCATCCCGGATGCGGTTCAATGTCGCCATCGTGGGGTTAGGGTTGACATCTGATTTGGAGTGCGACGACTCCTGTCGTCGCATGTGCGAAATCAGGAGATTTCGCACTCCACGGTTTTGGAGTGCGACGACTCCCGTCGTCGCATATGC
>CAYQVA010000114.1:0-6151 GCA_964420815.1 uncultured Anaerolineae bacterium | reverse complement strand
GCAACATGGTGACCGACGTGGCCCACGAGCTGCGCACCCCCCTGTCCAACATCCGTGGCTATCTGGAAGCCTTGCGGGATGGTGTAGTTGAACCGAACAGACAAATCATTGATTCCCTCTGCGAGGAGCCCTGCTCCTGAACCGCCTGGTGGACGGCCTGCAGGAGCTGGCTCTGGCCGAGGCGGGACAGCTCAGGCTGGAGCGACGACCGGTGGCCCTAGCCGACGTAGTGGATAGAGCTGTGGAGGCGGTCCGTCCCCGGGCGGCGGCCAGGGGGATCGCGTTGCAGGTTGACCTGCCGGAGGACCTGCCCCTGGTGGACGTTGATCCCCAGCGGATTGGGCAGGTATTGGGTAACCTCTTGAGCAATGCCCTGACCTACACGCCCTCGGGCGGGGAGGTCGTCGTCGGGGCGAGGAGGAGATGTGACTATGAAGAAGGCCATCACCATTGCCGTTATCTTGACCGTGGTGCTAGCGCTGGGCTTGTTGGCTTATAGAGCTTATGCTGTCAGAAGGTCAGTTCCCACTGCTGAGCTGGAGACGATCCATGTCGAGCGAGGCACCATCGTGGCCACCGTTAATGCCACAGGCAGCGTCGCCCCCAAAGCGCGGGTGACCCTGGCCTTCAAGTCGGCAGGGCGGGTGGCAGAGATACTGGTCGAGGAGGGAGAGCGGGTAGAGGCGGGTCAGATTCTGGCCAGGCTGGAGACGGCCGACTTGGAGCTTGCGGTAGCTCAGGCCGAGGCCACCCTGGCCATGAGCGAGGCGCAGCTGGAGCAGATCAGGAAGGGCCCCAGCGCCCAGGACCTGGCCGCTGCCGAGGCCAGCCTGGCCAGCGCCCAGGCTAACTTAGCCAAGCTCCTGGCCGGCGCCAGCGAGCGGGACATCGAGATAGCCAAGCTGAACTGGGACCAGGCAAAGAACAACCTCTGGGCAGCGCAGCTGGAGCGAGACAGCATCGCTGGTAATAAGATGAGTTCAGACTCAGCGGTGGATGCCGCCAATGCAAGGGTCGCTGCCGCGGAAACTGCGGTGGAGATAGCTCGATTGCAATACGAGCAAACGAAGGCCGGACCAACGGAGCATGATATAGCCATCGCCCAGGCTCAGGTTGATCAGGCCCAGGCCGCCTTGGACAAGCTCAAGCAAGGCCCTACCCCTGAGGAACTGGCTATCGCCCAAGCCCAAGTGGATCAGGCTAGGGCCGCCCTGGCACAGGCTCGGCTGCGATTAGAGGAGGCTGCCATCGTCGCTCCCTTCGCCGGCACAGTGGCCTCCATAGGCGCCGAGGTAGGCGAGCTGGTATCCTCGGCCACGCCGATGATCGTCCTTGTGGACCTCTCGGGCTATCACATTGACGTCAGCATAGATGAGATTGACATCAGCCAGGTGGCGGAAGGCCAGGAGGTCGTCATCACCCTGGACGCCTTCCCTGAGGAGGAATTGTCAGGTAAGGTGGCGAGGATAGACCCCATCGGCACGGTGAACCAAGGGGTGGTCACTTACGGGGTGACCATCGAGATCGCACCGACAGAGGTCCCCATCAAGCCGGACATGACTGCCAACGTGGACATCGTTGTGGACAGGAAGGAGGACGTTTTGCTGGTGCCCAACCGGGCCCTTAGGCGCGACCAGAGGGGGGAATACGTGGAGGTCGTCTTTGGCGGGCAGCTGCAGCGGGCCTATATCACCACGGGCCTAAGCAACGAGGCGGTTACCGAGGTTCTTGAGGGCCTGGAGGAGGGGGCGGAGGTCGTGGTTAGCGCCCCGCGTCGGAGCATCTTCGAGGGAAAGGGCGGCTTTATCATAAGGCCTCCTAGGTAAGGAGGGGCGATGATCCAGCTCAGCGATGTGACCAAGGTCTATAGGATGGGCAAGGTCGAGGTCCATGCCCTGCGGGGGGTCTCGCTAGAGGTGCAGAGGGGCGAATTCGTAGCCATCATGGGCCCCTCCGGTTCGGGCAAGTCAACCCTGATGAACATCATCGGCTGCCTCGATCAGCCGACTAGCGGTGAGTATCGCCTGGAGGGGGTTGACGTCGGCCAGCTCAACGACAACCAGCTCGCCGAGATCCGCAACAAGAGGATCGGCTTCGTCTTTCAGACGTATAACCTCCTGCCACGCACCACGGCGGTAGATAATGTTGAGCTGCCGCTGATCTACGCTGGCATCTCGAATCGGAGGGAGAGGGCAATGGCTGCCCTCAAGGCGGTGGGGCTGGCCGATCGCGCCTTTCACCGTCCCAACGAGCTTTCCGGTGGAGAGCAGCAGCGGGTGGCCATCGCCCGCGCCCTGGTCAACGAGCCATCCATCATCCTCGCCGATGAGCCCACGGGCAACATTGATACCAGGGCGGGCGAGGAGGTGATGGCCATCTTCCAGAGGCTCAACCGTGAGCGGGGGATCACTATCGTCCTGGTCACCCACGAGCCCGATCTTGCCCACCACGCCCAACGCATCGTGCACCTCCGCGACGGCCTGATCGTGGGGGAGGAGAAGGTATCTAAGCCTTTGATAGCCGAGGATGTGCTGTCCACGTTAACGTAGCGGCGGTGACGAACAGTCTCGCTCAACAGTTATACACCACGTACAAGAACGTGCAAATCGCAACACCGCGAGACTGTTCGTCAGGACGGCCCTGTCCACATGATAGCCGACACGGCGGTGACGAAAGGTCTCACCTGACAAATGGTCTCGCCTCGATGGGGTCTATCCGCTTCAGGGCGATCCATTCCGCTATTGGCGAGACCATTTGTCACCTGACAAACAGTCTCGCTACATTGCGATTTGTGCGCTTTGGATGTGATATATGTGACTAGGCGAGACTGTTTGTCACCTGACAAACAGTCTCGCTACATTGAGATTTATGCGTTTGGACGTAGTGTATGTGACTAAGCGAGACTGTTTGTCACCGTATAGCAATTAGCGGCATTAAGCGAAGGATGTGAGACCTTTCGTCAGGTCGGCCGCTACATTAGGTGAGGGGGATTATTATGAACATCATTGAGAGCGTCCGCATCGCCTTGCGTGGCCTGTCAGCCAACAAGATGCGCTCAGGCCTCACCATGTTGGGCATCATCATCGGCGTGGGGGCGGTCATCGCCCTCCTCTCCATCGGGCAGGGGGCGCAAGCCGCTATCACCGAGCAAATCCGCGGGATAGGCTCTAACCTGATCTTCGTCGTGCCCGGCGCCGTCCAACAGGGAGCGGTGCAGTTAGCTAGAGGGAGCGCCGCTACCTTGACCTTCGAGGATGCCGAGGCCATCGCCGACCCCGCCAACTGCCCCCACGTGGCCGCCGTCGCCCCGCTGCTTTCCCGCAGCGCTCAGGTGGTCTATGGACGCAACAATATCAACACCTCCATCAGGGGCACCACGCCCGAGTTGCAATTCATTCGTAATTACCTGGTGAGGGAGGGGCACTTTCTCGAGCAGCGCGACCTGGACACCATGGCCCGGGTGGCGGTGCTGGGCAGCATCGCCGCGGAGGAGCTCTTCGAGGGGGCCAATCCCATCGGCCAGGTGATAAAGGTTCAGCGGATCCCCTTCAGGGTCATCGGGGTGCTGGAGGAGAAGGGGGGCACGGGGTTAGAGGATGACGTCGTGATCATCCCCATCACTACTGCATATCGCCTCCTCGGCGGATGGGCTGCCCCCGGAGGTGGGCGCAGGGTCACGGTTATCAACATCTCGGCCGTTGACGAGGATGGGATTGATGCGGCCATCGAGGAGATAGCCTGGCTCCTGCGGGAGAGGCACAAGATTCGCTATCAGGAGGATGACTTCACGGTTATGAGCCAGAAGGATATCCTGGGGGCGATGACACAGATCACCACCATCCTGACCATCTTTCTGGGGGCCATTGCCGCTATCTCCCTTCTCGTAGGCGGGATTGGCATCATGAACATCATGCTCGTCTCCGTCACCGAGCGGACGCGGGAGATAGGCATCCGCAAGGCGGTGGGCGCCAAGCGACGCGACATCCTGATGCAGTTCCTCATCGAAGCTGTCGTCCTCAGCGTCGCCGGAGGGCTGACGGGCATTCTCCTTGGGGTTGGGATATCTAAGCTGGTGGGCATGACTGGTCAAATAATCACCGTAGTATCGCCGGGGTCAGTGCTCCTGGCCATTGGCTTCTCTGTGGCGGTGGGGCTCTTTTTCGGCATCTACCCCGCCAGGCGCGCCGCTGCCCTTAACCCCATTGACGCCTTGCGGTATGAGTAAGTCAACGGATTGAGAACGGATAAACGGATGAAGCGGGAGACAGAGCATGGGCAGACAAAACAGACGAAAAGTGCAATGGGGCAAGGCTTCAGGTCTTGTCCCTTTGACTTTTGAGATAAGGGGCGCTATAATTCTATCTAAGATGCCATTGGAATTTAACCATTGAGTTAAGGGAGGCGAACCGTGTTTAACGTCATCATTCTGGGGTTGACCAGCTTCCTGACCGATGTCAGCTCGGAGATGATTTACCCCTTGCTGCCATTATATTTGACGACGCGGCTAGGGGTCAGCCCTTCCATCGTGGGGCTCATCGAGGGGATAGCCGAGAGCCTGGCGAGCATCTTGAAAGTCTTCTCCGGCTACATCTCTGACAGGGTGCAGAGGCGCAAGGCTTTGGCTATCTTGGGCTACTCCTCCTCGGCTGTGGGGAAGTTTCTCCTCTACCTCTCCGCCTCTTGGATATGGGTGTTGGGAGGCCGTGTGATTGATCGCTTCGGCAAGGGGGTGCGTACCGCCCCCCGCGACGCCCTCATCGCTGACAGCACCCCTCCAGAGCGGCGAGGGAGGGCCTACGGCCTCCACCGCGCCCTGGACACGGCCGGGGCCGCGGTGGGGGTTATCCTGGCCTATTACTTCCTCACCGCCTATAAGGGCGATTACACGGCGGTGTTCCTCTATTCCCTCATCCCTGCCATCCTGGGGGTGGCCATCCTCTCCTTGGCTCGGGAGAGGAGGATTGTAAAGGCGGTCGCCTCTGAGCACAATCTATCCTTCAGTTGGTCAGCCCTTCCCACCCGCCTCAAGGCCTTCCTCATCGTGGTGCTCCTCTTCGCCCTGGGCAACTCCTCCAACCAGTTCCTCCTCCTGCGGGCCAAGGATGTGGGCTTCGCGCCTCATATGGTGCTCCTCCTCTACCTGGCCTATAACATCGTCTATGCCCTGTTCTCTTACCCGGCTGGCCGCCTCTCCGATCGTATCGGACGCAAGACCCTGTTGGTGCTCGGCTATCTCTTTTATGGGCTGGTTTACCTTGGTTTCGCCTTAGTGCAGAGCCAAGCTCATGTCTGGCCCCTCTTCGCTGCCTATGGCCTTTACATCGCCTTCACCGAAGGGGTGGAGAAGGCGCTGGTAGCCGACATCGCCCCCCTGGAGCTTCGGGCGACCCTCATTGGCCTCCATGCCACCTTCGTGGGCATCGGCTTATTGCCCGCCTCCTTCCTGGCTGGCGTTCTGTGGGACGTGCTTGGGGCATCGGCACCTTTCTACTTCGGGGGCGGCTTAGGCCTTCTGGCGGCTCTGGGGCTTTGGTTAGTCATCTAAGGGAGGAAGGATATGGTCGAAATCGCTTTGCTGGTAGTGGGTGCTTACCTCCTTGGCTCCATCCCATCGGCCTATATCGTCGGTCGGCTCCTGAAGGGCATTGATCTGCGCCAATATGGCAGCGGCACGGTAAGCGGGACCGGCGTCTATTACCACGTGTCTAAGTGGGCCATTGTGGTCGTGGGCCTCTTCGATATCGCCAAGGCAGCGTTGCCTACCTGGTTTGGGCTGCGACTTGGTCTTCCTGTGGCCCTGGTGGCCGGACTGGCGGCCGTAGTCGGCCACGACTGGCCCATCTATTTAGGGTTTAAAGGCGGCCGGGGGCTCAGCCCCTTCATGGGGATGCTATTGGTCGCCTTCCCCTGGGGCGCCCTCCTATTGCTGGTCGCCCTGGGGGTCGGGCGGCTTCTGAGGTATACGGCCTTGGCGGCCCTGATCGCCCTCGCCATCTTGCCCGCCCTGGGCTGGGTTACAGGACAGCCCTCGGCGGTGGCTTGGGCCTGCTTAGGGATGCTGCTCATAACCGTCATCAAGCGACTGGAGGCCAACCGGCTCCCCTTGCCCCCAGGGGCCGAGCGGCGGCGCGTTTTGGTGAGGCGTCTGCTC
>CAYQVA010000113.1:4946-6160 GCA_964420815.1 uncultured Anaerolineae bacterium | reverse complement strand
GTTTTTGCACCGATATGAATGCTTCAGCTTCTGGTTGCACAAAACTTGCGCTAGGGCGAGGAAAGGGGCGAAAATAGGAGCAAAATTCTGAGCAGTTACAAAGCTAGACCCGATGAATAGGGGATTGAAACTAGATTGATCGTTGCGATGAACAATGGCCCTGTTGGCCCGGTTACAAAGCTAGACCCGATGAATAGGGGATTGAAACTCCTCTGGCCCCTCACGGATGTTGACCTTCCCCCAGAGTTACAAAGCTAGACCCGATGAATAGGGGATTGAAACGTGTCAGCCTGAGTGCGCCCACTATTCCCAATATTAGAGTTACAAAGCTAGACCCGATGAATAGGGGATTGAAACAGTCAAAGTCGCCGTTAAATCCCTCTGGGTAATTCGTTACAAAGCTAGACCCGATGAATAGGGGATTGAAACTGTATGGTGGAGAGTCTGATAACTCCCGCTATTCCCAAGTTACAAAGCTAGACCCGATGAATAGGGGATTGAAACTTCTAGGACCCCAAAGTCCATACCCCAATGGGCTAGGGTTACAAAGCTAGACCCGATGAATAGGGGATTGAAACATGAATGTGGCAGCAGCGACCAGGGGTCCTTATCTTATGGTTACAAAGCTAGACCCGATGAATAGGGGATTGAAACTCTATCCCTATCTTCAACCCAAAGGATAGGATTTTGGGTTACAAAGCTAGACCCGATGAATAGGGGATTGAAACTCACTTCGACCATCTCGGCTCACAAGGGGCTCCACTTTCGTTACAAAGCTAGACCCGATGAATAGGGGATTGAAACTTTTCTCCTCCTTTTTGGGAGGTGCCTTATAGGCCCGGTTACAAAGCTAGACCCGATGAATAGGGGATTGAAACGCGGTGTAGGGGCGCAGCGCGCTGCGCCCCTACACCGCCGGTTACAAAGCTAGACCCGATGAATAGGGGATTGAAACTCGTAGTAAACCTCGGGGCCCTGGAAGACCCACTCCTCGGGTTACAAAGCTAGACCCGATGAATAGGGGATTGAAACTCTCCACATCCTCCATTGTTCCAATGTACGGAGGGAGTTACAAAGCTAGACCCGATGAATAGGGGATTGAAACTTTATGAAGCGGAGCTCGCACCCATCTTGCCTCCGTTACAAAGCTAGACCCGATGAATAGGGGATTGAAACTAACCAGATAGAGAGGGGAGATAGGAGAAGGGAGAGAG
>CAYQVA010000113.1:908-4846 GCA_964420815.1 uncultured Anaerolineae bacterium | reverse complement strand
GAGAGGGGAGAGGAGATCTCTCTATCTCAGCTCTCTATTCTCAACTCTCTATCTCTGATCTCTATCTGGCTCGATAGGGGATTGAAACTAACCAGATAGAGAAGGGAGATAGGAGAGGGGAGAAGGGAGAGAGGAGAGGGGAGAGGAGATCTCTCTATCTCAGCTCTCTATTCTCAACTCTCTATCTCGGCTCTCTATCTGTTCGGTTTGGGAGAGAGATAGTGCCTTTCAGGTTTGAGCGATTTGACGCTTGGAAGAGGGCAGTCGAATTCGCCAATGAGATATTTGAGCTTGCCGATGAGTTGCCTCAACGATACCAATTCTCGTTGGGAGAACAGCTGAGGCGAGCGGCTTTGTCTATCCCGACCAATTTGGCGGAAGGAAGCGGAAGGGATAATCCCAAAGAAGAGAGGTATTTCTATGGGTTGGCGAAGGGGTCGGTCTATGAGGTGGTGAGCTTGCTGGTGATGATGGGCAAGCGAGGATGCTTGCCACGGGAAAGGTATCGAGGATATTATCAGGAAGCGGATGAATTGGCTGCCATGATCACTGGGGCTATCAAATCCACCCTCACTCCAGAATGAACGTCCTCTCTCCTCTTTCTCTATCTCAATTCTCTATCTCCAATCTCTTCATCTCCAAACGGTTGACAGAGCGAAGGATCCAGTGAGTCTGCAATTCTGCAAAGCAGAATCAGGAGGAGACAGACATGGCTGGATCCGGACGAAAGGGCAGCGAGCGAGATGACCCCCTGCCCAGCATCACCGTCACCATCAGGAAGCGGGGGGTTATAACCATCCCTGGCAAGCTCCGCGAACGCTACGACCTGAGGCCGGGCGATGTCCTGCGCATCATTGACCTGGGAGAGGGCTGCTTTGTGGTCGCCCCTGGGGTGTCGCGCTTTGACCATTGGGCCGGGCGCTTCAGGGAAGAGATGGAAAGGTAGGGGGTGACCCTAGAAGCCCTCCTCGAGGGGCTGGAGGAGCGCCGGCGCTACTACGAGGAGCACTATGCCGGCAAGGTATAGGGTCTTCCTGGACACCAGCGCCCTTCTGGCCGCCGTGGCCTCCGAGGTTGGTGGCGCAGCCCCAGATTTTGCGTCTGGCAGAGGCGGGGCAACTGGAGATCGTGGTAACGCGCCAGGTTATCACGGAGGCCGAACGGAATGTCCGTCGAAAGCTGCCGGGTGGGCTGTCCTCCTTCCAGCAGGCCCTGGTGCCGCTTTTGCGCCTGCTCCCCGATCCACCTCCGGAGGCCGTCAGGGTGTGTGAAAAGATGATCGCCTCCGCCGATGCCCCCATCTTGGCGGCAGCGATGGTCGCTCAGGTGGACTATCTGGTGACTTTGGACCGCAAACATTTCTTGGACGATCCCGGCGCGGCCGAGAAGTCCGGGCTGTGCATCGGCACCCCCGGCGACTTCCTGGCCTGGCTGCGGAATCATATGCGCTAATTGATGATCAGTAAATCGGAAATCGCCGATCGCTAAAGCCAGACCCAATGGATAGGGCTGAGAGGCGAGGAGAAAGCTCAAGATGGGCGAGGAGTCAGCCCTTCTCCCCCCTCTGACCCCTCTGAATTTTGACAGCGATGCCGTTTGGATGTATAATGGTTATGCAGGAAATTTGAAATGCTGTCAGGAGGAGCGATGGCCGAGGATATGGTTTTGATCCAGGTGGGCAAGCGGGGAGCGCTCACCTTGCCCAAGAAGCTACGGGATAAATACGGCATCCGCCCAGGGGATGCATTGACCCTGCTCGACCTGGGCGGGACGTTCGTTCTGATCCCCAAGGTCTCCATGGTGGATAGGCTGGCCGATAGGATCGCCCAAGGGCTGAGGGAGAAGGGCGTCACTCTGGAAGAGGTGCTAGAGGAGCTGCGCCGCGAGCGGGAGCGCTACTACGAGGAACGCTATGCCCAGAAAGTACCGGGTGTTTCTTGACTCCAGCGCTCTCTTCGCCGCCATCTTCTCGGCCAAAGGAGGGGCTCGCTTGATCCTCAAGCTGGCCGAAGGAGGAGGGATTGAGCTCCTGCTCAGCCGCCAGGTGCTGGCGGAGACGGAGCGGAGCCTGCGCAAAAAGGCTCCTGAGCTGTTGGGTTACTATACCCTGCTGCTAGATCGCATTAAAGCCCTCATCGTGGCAGATCCCCCTCCATCAGAAGCGGAGCGGTGTGCTGCCCTCGTGCCCCACCCCGCTGATGCCCTTGTCTTGGCCGCTGCCGCGTCCGCCCAGGCCGATTATTTCGTCACTCTCGACCGACGCCATTTCCTCGATGTGCCCGACTTGGCTAAGCAGGCTGGCTTGCCTGTGGGCACGCCTGGGGATTTCATCGCCTGTTACAGAAACAAGCTCCTGGAAGAAATAGAGAGGGGGTAGATGGGGCAAAGGGATGGAGAGGGGTAAGATGAGGCAAGGGGAGGGAAGCTAAACAGCTAATAGCCAATGGCTAACAGCCGATTGCGAATTGAGGGCTCCTGGCTTAAGGACGAACACGGACGCACCCTGCTCCTGCGGGGCGTCAACCTGGGTGGAAGCAGTAAGGTCCCCTCCCGCCCCAACGGGGCGACCCATATCCGAGGGTGGTTCTACGACCACCGCCACGTCTCCTTCGTGGGGCGCCCCTTCCCCCTGGAAGAGGCCGACGAGCACCTCTCTCGACTGCGTGCCTGGGGACTCACCTTCCTGCGCCTCCTGGTCACCTGGGAGGCGGTGGAACACGCCGGGCCAGGCATCTACGACGAGGAGTATTTAGATTACATCTACCAGGTCGTGCGCAAGGCGGGCGAGCACTCCATTTGCCTGTTCATTGACCCCCACCAGGATTCCTGGAGCCGCATGTGTGGCGGTGACGGCGCCCCCGGCTGGACCCTCGAGGTCGTGGGGATGGATGTGACCCGCCTCTCAGAGGCAGGGGCGGCGGTAATCCACTGCATCCACGGCGACCCCTTCCCCCATATGCTCTGGCCGACCAACTACTCGAAGCTGGCGGCGGCAACGATGTTCACCCTCTTCTTCGGGGGCAACGACTTCGCGCCGCGGACGAAGGTGGACGGCGAGCCGGTGCAGGGGTTCCTTCAGCGCCACTACATCAACGCCATCAAGCAAATCGCTATGCGATTGAAGGGCCTGCCCAACGTCGTGGGCTACGATACCATGAACGAGCCGTCGCCGGGCTTCATCGGCTGGGAGGACCTGAATAGGAGCGGTGGCCTCCTGCGCCTCGGCGACTGCCCCACACCGTTCCAAGCGATGCTGCTGGGGGCTGGCTTCCCCCAGGAGGTTGAGGTGTGGGACATGCGGCTCATAGGGCCCAAGCTGCGCGGGCACCGGCTGTTGAACCCCGATGGGGTTCGCATCTGGCGCGAGGGATACGACTGCATCTGGAGGGAGAACGGCGTCTGGGACCTCGACGCGAACGGAAGGCCGCACCTGCTCCGCCCCGACCACTTCGCCCGGGTCGGCGGCCGCCAGGTGGACTTCGCCACCGACTACCTGCGCCCCTTCATCAACCGCTATGCCAGCGCCATCCGCTGTGTAGACCCTGACGCCATCATCTTCATCGAGGGCGTGCCGGGGCAGCCCCCTCCCCCTTGGGGGCCCGAGGATGCGCCGAATGTGGTCAACGCTGCCCATTGGTATGACGGCCTGACCCTCTTCACCAGGAACTTCACCCCCTTCCTGGGCGTAGATTTCCACACGGGCAAGCTCGTCTTCGGCCGGAAGCGGGTGCAGCGCTCCTTCGTCCAGCAACTGGCGCGCATCAAGGATTGGGCGGTGGAGCGGATGGGCTCCATCCCCACCCTCATCGGCGAATTCGGAATCCCCTTTGACATGCGAGACAAGCGGGCCTATCGCACGGGCGACTTCTCGCTTCAGGTGCGGGCGATGGATGCGAGCTTTCGGGCGATGGAGGCCAACCTGCTGAGCTGCACCCTCT
>CAYQVA010000113.1:0-898 GCA_964420815.1 uncultured Anaerolineae bacterium | reverse complement strand
CTCTGGAACTACACCGCTGACAACGATAATCGCTGGGGCGACCAGTGGAACGGCGAGGACTTCTCCATCTTTAGCCGGGACCAGCAAGCCGATCCCGACGACATCAACTCCGGCGGGCGAGCGTTGGAGGCGGTGGTGCGGCCCTACCCCCGCGCCGTCGCCGGGGAGCCATTGCGCATGGCCTTCGACATCAAGCGCCGCACCTTCGTCTTCGAGTTCCGCCACGACCCCGCTGTCACCGCCCCCACAGAGGTCTTCATACCCGATTACCAGTATCCGGACGGCTACGTGGTCGAGGTCTCGGATGGGACATACGAGGTGGACCGGGCCGGCCAGACCCTCATCTATCGCCACACTAGGGAACGGGATGTCCACCTGATCAGTATAACGAGTAGGCGTTCTTAGTCCTCTAGTCCTTTGCAAAACCTTATAGAAGCCGCCCAACTTGTTTGAGCATCAGTAGGGCGGGATGTCATCCCGCTTCTACAAGGAGTTTCTATGGATTTGCATATACTATATTGATCTCAAGGAAAGCCATGCTTGACAAGCTTCGCATCGCCAAATACCGCTTCGCGCTGGAGGCCCTGGAGGAGCTACACCTGCCGCCCTACAAGGGGAGCACCCTGCGGGGCGGCTTCGGCAGCGCCTTCAAGCGCACGGTCTGCTTCCAGAGGGAGGTCAGAAGCTGCGCTGGCTGTCTCCTCAAATCTAATTGCCCCTACGCCTACATCTTCGAGACGCCCCCTCCCCCGGATGCGGAGGCCTTCGATGTCTCCGAGGCCCCACGCCCCTTCGTGATCGAGCCGCCCCTGGACGACAGGACGCTCTACCGGCCCGGCGAGCTCCTCCCCTTCAACCTGATCCTGGTTGGTCGGGGGATAAACTACCTGCCCTACTT
>CAYQVA010000112.1:0-6181 GCA_964420815.1 uncultured Anaerolineae bacterium | reverse complement strand
TTTGGACTTTAATCCAAACATTGTGGTCGTGCCCCATGCGCTCGACGAACGCCTATTAGTGAGAGGAAGGCCACCTCGAATAAATTCCCCCTTTGGACAAAGGCGCAAAGTGATCGGATATATGGGCACGTTGACGCATGACGATGATTTGATAATGGTTTTGCCAGCATTGCGGACGGTGTGGCAGCATCACCGCGAAGGGATCGAATTCCAGATTGTGGGTGGTATCAAGCGCGCAGAGACCATCCAGGCTTTAGAAGGATTGCAGGTGCGTATGATTGAGCTCAGACCGGAAGAAACAGAGTATCCCCTGTTTATGTTGTGGTTCTCCAGCTATATCCGCTGGGATATCGCTATTTCACACCTGAAGGATACCCCCTTCAATCGCTGTAAATCGGATATCAAGTTCCTAGATTACAGCGCGATTGGGGCAGCGGGGATTTACAGTCGTGTCCCTGCTTATGAGTCAAGCGTGCGTCATTTGCAAACAGGGTGGTTGGCTGAGAATGACGTTGATGCATGGGTGGAGGCGTTGGAGGAACTGCTTTCCGATGACCGCCTCAGAACGAAACTGGCTCAAAATGCTATCCGATACCTTTACGCAGAGCGCATCCTGGCTCGCTGCGCCCACAATTGGCTGAAAGCACTAGAAGAGTTGCTGGATAGCGGTTGATATCATGAGACCAAAGGTGAGTTCTGGTTTCATGAATATGCGGTTGTAATCGCCATTTGCGCGCGGCCATGACTTGCTAGGGAGGGACTGAGATCAACAAGCAATTAGCTCTCGCTGGCACCCTTCTTGCCCTTCTCACCCTGCTCAGCGGGTGCGTTTATTCTCTAGACACCATACAACCGCAACACAGTCAACCCGTTGGGGAGATCTATGGCTCACGCACAGTAGGGCAAACCTTTACCTCCCATCACGCAGGGCTAGCGAGGGTTGATGTGTTGCTGGCAACATATGCTAGGCAAAATGACCGCCCCCTCATATTCCATCTAAGAGAAAGCCCATCCAGCGCTGATGATATAGTCACCATCACTGTGGACGCGGCGACGATTAAGGACAACACCTATCACCAGTTCAGCTTCTCGCCACTCCCCGACTCAAGGGATAGATCCTATTACTTCTTCCTCGAGTCCCCACAATCGGTGCCGGGCAACGCCATCACCATTTGGCACAGCCCCTATGATGCCTATGAGGAAGGGGAGCTGTACATTGATGGCCGAAGGCAGGATGGCGATCTGGCCTTCAGGACTTACTACGGTTATAGCTTAAAAGCGATGGCAACCGATGCCTGGCATGGAATTGCAAATAACATTCCGCTCATCCTCCTTGCTACAGCACTTTTTCTACTCCCAGGCTACGCCTTATCTGTCCTCTTCTTGCCCAAATCCAAGTTCGATATCGCTCAGCGCCTCATCGTCTCCACGGGGCTGAGCATTGCTTTCTATCCCCTGTTTTTGCTCTTTTGCACCCTGGTCGGGTTTAAAGTAAATGCCTTTAAGTCTGCAGTGGTGCTGGTGATCTTCAGTGGTATAGCTATGTACAGCTTGGTCAAAGAGAGCGCGAAGAGATTACATAGACAAGCCGAAGTATCACTTAAAACCTTTGCGATAGGGATAGATCACATTTATCCCTTGCTCATTTTCATCTTCGTGTTATCCCTGGGGGTGCGTTTATTCATCGTCCGCGACCTGCCAGTAGCCATGTGGACTGATTCCTATCACCACACCTTGATCTCGCAGTTGATCGCTGAGCGGGGTTACATCCCAGACTCATACGAGCCTTACGCTCACCTCCATTCCTTCACCTATCATTTTGGCTTTCACGCCTTGGTGGCCTTCTTCCACTGGCTGACGGGCATCAGTGTCCCACGCTCGGTCATACTTGTGGGACAGATCCTGAACGCCCTTTCCCCCCTCACCGCCTATCTCCTCGCAGCGAAGTTGCTAGAGAGCCGCAGGGCAGGTTTATTCAGCGCTTTGATCGTCGGCCTTCTGGCCAATATGCCAGCTTATTATGTGAATTGGGGCCGATATACCCAATTGGCAGGACAAGTTGTCTTACCTGTGGTTCTGATCACTGCCCTGGAGAGCCTCGAGAGTGAGGAGAGAAGCCTCAGGTATTTAGCCATAACCGGCATAGCCCTGGCTGGGCTCCTCCTCATCCATTACCGAATTTTCATATTTTACACATGTTTCATGCTCGTCTATCTCCTCTACCAAGCATTGGCAAGCGAGACAAAGAGGAAGTTTATTGAGCCTGCCTCCCGGATGTTCTTAATCGGTCTTTTGGCAACCTTGCTCACCCTCCCTTGGTTATGGAACGTATTCACCGATTTCGTCCCCAGACACCTCCAGGTTTATAATTCAGCAGGTGATGAGGATTTATTTTCCGACCCTCTCGTCCGCCAATATTTCGGCTTTTCCATGAAACTGGTTTCACTCAGCTTTAACAGCTATCTCATCGCCTTATCCTTGCTTGGCTGCATTTGGGGAATGTTCAAGAGAGAAAAATCCGTTATTCTGATAGTGCTCTGGCTAGTTGCCCTCTTTATAGTGGCTAACCTCTATCTGTCGAGGCTACCCCTCTCGGGCTTGATGGACAATGGGGCGGTGATCATCGGCCTCTACCTGCCGGGCTCGATACTGAGCAGCTACTCCTTGGACCGTTTAGCTGAAGCCTCCTTCCCCAAAATGCGCTTCAAGCGGTGGGCAGCATTAGAGAAGGTGATCGTTGCGCTCTCAGTAGTTTTAGCAGCCCTGCTGGGTGCCAGGAGGATGCTGGATATTATAGAACCCAGTTTTGCTCTAGTATCGAAATCGGATATGCTGGCCATGGACTGGATTCGAAGGAATACCCCTAAGGAGGCGAAGTTTTTTAGCAATTCATCCCTCTATCTCCCCGACGCTATCATCGGCTCCGATGCTGGCCTTTGGATACCATTGCTGGCGGGCCGCGAAGCCACTGTCCCGCCGATGATGTATAATACTGATGGCTCTCCAGAATATATCGCTGCGGTCAACGCTTTGGCCAAAGGCATCGCCGCTCTGTCAGACGCTGAAGAGATGTTGCCGCTCTTTAAGAGCTATGGCGTGACTCACATCTACATTGGGAAACGGGGTGGAGACATCAAGCCACAAAAATTCATCAATAGCCCCTATTACCAGCTCCTTTATAACCACGATGGAGTTTGGATCTTCGAGATCAAATACGATGCAAAGAGCGGAGGATGAGCTTTGAAATTATGCGTCATCGGACCGACTTACCCCTTTCGGGGTGGGATCGCCCATTACACGACTTTGCTGGTGCAGAGCCTGCGGCGTGCCCATGAGGTGAGCTTCTACTCCTATATCAGGCAGTATCCCAGCCTTCTTTTCCCCGGCAGCACTGAGAAGGACCCCAGCAGGCAAATCCTGAAGGTGGACTGCGAATATATCCTCGACCCCTTTAACCCTTGGACCTGGTTCAAGACTTTTGAGAGGATCAAGGGGGACGAGCCGGACGCCCTGATCCTGCAGTGGTGGGCGCCCTTCTGGACACCAACCCTGACGGCCATCTCCTACCTGATAAAGAGGTTCACGCCGATAGAGATCCTTTTCATCTGCCACCATGTCACCCCCCCTGATGGCGGCCCCTTCGACTTCTTCTTGGCCAAGCGGGTCCTGGCCAGCGGCGACCACTTCATCGTCCTCTCGGAGGAGGATTACAGGCGCCTGCGCCGCGTGCTGCCCGAGGCCGACATCAGGCTGGCCGCTCACCCCACTTACGACATATTCAATCGCACCAGCAACATTGACAAGTCGGAGGCCAGGAGGCGGCTGGGGATTCCGGAGGATGAGCAGCTGATCCTCTTCTTCGGCTTCGTCCGCCGCTACAAGGGACTCCCTTACCTGCTCAGGGCCATGCCTCGCGTCCTCCAGAGGATTAAAGTGCACTTGCTGATCGTCGGCGAGTTCTGGGAGAGCGAGAGGGCCTATCGGAGGGCCATCGAGCGCCTGGGCCTCAAAGAAAGCGTGACAGTCCTCAACGAATACGTGCCCAACGAAGAGGTGGGGATCTACTTCTCCGCCGCAGATGTAGTGGTCCTCCCCTACCTCGAGGCTACCCAGAGCGGGGTGGTGCAGTTGGCCTATGGCTTCGAGAAGCCGGTGATCACCACCACCGTAGGTGGACTCACCGAGACGGTGAGCCACGGTCGGACGGGGCTCATCGTCCCCCCGCGAGACAGCGAAGCCCTGGCCGAGGCGATCATCCGTTTCTTCGAGGACGATTTAGCGGCCGGTTTCATCCGAGGGATCAGAGAGCGGCAAAACGATTTCTCCTGGACCAAATTGGTGCAGCTTATCGAGGAGATGCTCTCTCGATGAGGATCACCTTTCTCTTAACCCAAGACCTCAGCTATCCCTCGGGCTTGGGGCGCTATTGGCCCTTGGCCAAGGAGCTGGTGCGGCTGGGGCATGAAGTGGAGATCATAGCCCTGCATCACGCTTTTGGGAATCTAAAGAGGCGAAGCTGGAAGGAGGCTGGGGTGGGGATTCACTACGTCGGCCAGATGCACGTCCGCCAGGTGGGCGCAAGGAAGTTGTATTTCGACACCTTAAATCTAGTAAAGGTTGTGACCGCCTCCACCTGGAACATGACGGTGAGGGCCATCCTCGCCAAAACGGATGTGTTCCACCTGGGCAAGCCCCAGCCCATCAACGGCTTGGCGGCCTTGGTGGGGGCGAGGCTATTTCGCCGCAAGCCCCTCTATCTGGATTGTGACGATTATGAAGCGGAGTCGAACCGCTTCTCCGCCGCTTGGCAAAAGAGAGCCTTCGTCCTATTCGAGGACAATCTGCCGAAATTCACCAAGGGGGTGACGGTCAACACCCGCTTTCTCGCCGAGAGAAATGCAGCCCTCGGTTACCCAAAGGAGCGCATTGTCTACGTGCCCAACGGCATCGACCGGGACCGTTTCGGTCATGTGGATTCGCAACTGGTCCAGGGGTTGAGGGAAAGCCTAGGCTTAAAGGGCAAGAAGGTCGTCCTCTATGTCGGCAGCCTGAGCTTGGCCAATCACCCAGTGGGGCTACTGCTCGAGGCCTTCGCCATCCTGAGCCGAAGGATCAAGGAGGCGGTCTTGGTGTTGGTCGGCGGAGGCGAGGATTACGACTTAATATGTTGTCGTGTGAGGGAGATGGGATTAGGGGATAGGGTCATTGTAGTGGGGAGGGTTGAGCCGCACTTCGTGCCCTATTATCTCAAGCTCGGCCATGTCTCCGTTGACCCGGTCTACGACGATGTGGTGGCGCGGGCCAGGTCACCGCTCAAGCTTTTCGAGAGCATGGCCTTGGGCGTGCCGGTGGTGACGGGCGATGTAGGGGATCGAAGGGAGATCTTGGGTCAAGCTGGCCTCCTGGTCGCGCCGGGAGATGCAGAGGCACTGGCGGAGGGCATAATGGCCATGCTGCAAGACGAGGATCGAGCCAAGGCGATGGCCGAGGCGGCATTGGAGATGCGGGAGCGGTATTACTGGGATGTGCTCGTCAAGGATTTCGCTAAGGTTTATAGTTAAACTCTAATGGATTTTCATGGTTATTACCGTTGGCTGGTTATAAAGAAGTACTTGAGGATAAAGCCAAGCCACACCTCCCTGCTGGATGTCGGCTGCGACGATGGGTATTTCCTATCGCAGACCGAAGCGGCCCTTAAAGCTGGGGTAGACCTGAACCCACCCCCGGTCGAAAAGCAGTACTCTCCGGTAATAAAGGCCAATGCCTGCTACCTGCCTTTCGCCAGAGGCACATTTGACACCATTTTCGCCTTCGACATCATCGAGCACATCCAAGATGATAGGGCCTTTCTGAAGGCCATCGTTGACGTCCTCGCAGAAGGTGGTACAATATGGTTGAGCACCCCATCAGATAGATTTAAGATATTCCCTCCTTTCCTGACAAAGAGGGCGCATCGGGGTTGGGGGCATGTACGCGCGGGCTACTCGGCGAAGGAGCTATGGGAGAGGATGCCTCCAGGCGTCGAAGTGTCGTTCAGATATTGGAATGAACCCTTTTTCAGAACGTGTTATTTGCTTTTGAGGCTGTTAGACATAGTCTCGCCCGCTTTGGCTAACAGAGCGGCGGAATTATGTGCCTGGCTGGACAACATGTTTTCTGAGGGACTATCAGGCCACATCTT
>CAYQVA010000111.1:0-6219 GCA_964420815.1 uncultured Anaerolineae bacterium | reverse complement strand
GGTCCCCACATTGACGTGAGGCTTCGTCCTTACAAACTTCTCCTTTGCCATTCCTAACCTCCTTAATAAATCCTAAGAGATTTCTGCCTGAAGCCCACGATGGGACTCGAACCCATGACCACATCCTTACCAAGAATGCGCTCTACCGCCTGAGCTACGTGGGCTCACCAGAGGTGGGCAGGGGAGGATTCGAACCTCCGAAGGCTGAGCCAGCGATTTTACAGACCGCCCCCTTTGGCCACTTGGGTACCTGCCCATATTCCAGGTACTAAGGTCTAATTGCTAGGTGCCAGGGATTTTTATAACCCCCTAGCGCCCAATCCCTGATTCCTAGCCCCTATTGTAGAGCCGACGGTCGGACTCGAACCGACAAAACCTGCTGATTACAAATCAGCTGCTCTACCTATTGAGCTACGTCGGCTTGGTTACATTATAACCATAATTGGCGCTATAGTCAAGTCGCTTTGGAAATAAGTATATTCAATTTGCCCAAAATGTCAAATGGCCTTACTTATACCCCCGCCTCCTCCATGCCTCGTAGAGGACTATGGAGCCGGCCACCGCTGCATTGAGGGAGCTCACCTGCCCACACATCGGCAGCCTGACCAGGAAATCGCAATTCTCACGCACCAGACGGCTTAGTCCCTGCCCTTCGCCGCCGACGACGATGGCCAACGGTATATCGAGATCAGCTTCGTCGTAGCTCTGCTCGCCAGCCATGTCGAGGCCAATGACCCAGAGCCCCTTCTCCTTGAGCGCCGCGATGGTGCGCGCCAGGTTCGCGCGAGCGATGCGCAGGTGTTCCACCGCACCGGCCGATGCCTTGCGCACGGCGGCCGTCACCCCTACGGCACGACGCTTGGGGATGATGACCCCGTGCACCCCCACCGCCTCGGCGGTGCGCAGAAGCGAGCCGAAATTCTGGACGTCTTGCAGGCAATCGAGGATCAATAGGAAGGGTTTCTCCCCTCGTTCCTCTGCCGCCGTAAGGATTTCTTCGAGGCTCGCGTATTCGTATTCGCCGGCCTCAGCGACCACGCCTTGATGCCTATCGGCGATCTTATCGAGCTCCCTCCGCTCGACCCGCTGGATGGGCACGCCTCGGGAACGGGCCAAAGCGATGATCTCGGCCAAGCTGCCCTTAGCCCTTGCCCCCTTGGCTAGGAGGATTTTACCGATGGGTTTCCCCGCCCGCAGTGCCTCCAGAACTGCGTTGCGGCCGTAAAGGAACTCTCTCAACACGCTCACCCCTACTCTAGCGCCTCAGCCGCCACCTCGTCCCCTCCGGCCTGTCCTCCAGGGCTACCCCCAATTCGGCCATCTGGGCGCGGATCCTGTCGGCCAGCTCCCACTGCTTCGCCTCGCGCAGCTCCTGCCGGATGGCGATGAGCAGCTCGATGAAGGGCTCAGCCTCCACGACCGGACGCTGGGAGAAGGGGAGGATGCCCAGGATCTGGTCGCCAAGCTCGGTATAGGTCTCATCTATGGCCTGCAAGGTCGCGCCGCTGACCTCTTCGTTGGCGGCCAGATAGGAGTTGACCTCCCGCGTCAAATCGAAGAGGACGCCGATGGCGGCGGGGGTGTTGAAGTCGTCGTCCATCGCTTCCAGAAACTTTTCCTTATAGGCCATCACCTCATCGAGGAAGGCTTGATCGGGCACGCCTGGCTCGGCACTGGCCATCAGCTCGTGCAGGGTGCGCACCACCTCGTGTAACCTGCTGAGCCCTTCGCCAGCGGCGGCAAGCGCCCTATCGCTGAAGTCCACTGGGCTGCGATAGTGGCTGTTAAGGATGAAGAAGCGCAATTGCTCAGGGCTATACCTCTTCAGGGCATCTTTGATGGTCACGAAGTTGCCCAGGGACTTGCTCATCTTCACCCCGTTCACCTTCAGCGTCCCGGAGAGCAACCAATAGCGGGCGAAGGTCTGTCCCGTCGCTGCCTCGCTCTGGGCTATTTCGCACTCGTTATGAGGGAAGATGTTATCTATCCCTCCTCCGTGAATGTCTATGGTTTCGCCCAGGTATTTCATGGCCATGACCGAGCACTCTATGTGCCAGCCAGGGTAGCCCCACCCCCAGGGGCTGGGCCAGCGCAGGATATGGCCGGGCTCCGCCCGCTTCCAGAGGGCGAAGTCAACGGGATTGCGCTTCTCAGGGCTGATCTCCACCCGCATCCCAGCTTCTTGCTCCTCTATACTGCGGCGGGAGAGCTTGCCGTAATCGGGGAATTTGCTGACGTCGAAGTAGACCGAGCCATTGACCTCGTAGGCGTAGCCCTTCTCCAGCAGCGTCTTTATCAGCTCGATATCCTCCGGGATATGGCCGCTGGCGCGGGGGGAGATGTCGGGACGACACACGTTCAGGGCATCCATGTCCTCAAAATAGCTGCGGGTGTACTTCTCCACCAGCTCCATGGGCTCGATCCTTTCCCGCGCCGCCCCCTTCAGGATCCTGTCCTCACCCGTATCCAGCAGGTGTCCCACATCGGTGATGTTCTGGACATAACGCACCTTGTATCCGAGGTAGCGCAGGTAACGAACGATGACGTCAAAGGACACATAGGTCTTAGCGTGGCCCAGGTGGGCGTGATCGTAGACCGTAGGCCCGCAGACATAAATGTGAACCCGCCCCTCATGGAGGGGGACGAAGGTCTCCTTCCGACGGGTGAGCATGTTGTAAACCTTCAATGCCATATCATCGACTCCTCTCAGAATTGGCCATCAAGTCCCTCAGCGATTTGCTCGCCTCTAGAACCGTGCGCCCTTCACAGCCGGTTGGGCGAAGATCATCCGCCCGGCGACGGTTTGCAGCACCCTGGTGACGGTCACCTCTATGGTGTTGCTGATATACTTGCGCCCGTTCTCCACCACGACCATGGTCCCATCGTCCAGGTAACCCACACCCTGTCCTGCCTCCTTGCCCTCCTGGATGATGCGCAGCCTCAAGGATTCGCCAGGGAGGACGACCATCCTCACCGCGTTAGCCAGCTCGTTGATATTAAGGACCTTAACCCCTTGAAGTTCGGCCACCCGCTTGAGGTTATAATCGTTAGTGATGATCGGGCAGCGGATGTCCTTGGCCAGTTGGACCAGCTTGCCATCAACCTCCCTGATGCCTTCCACATCCACATCCGTGATACGTATGGGCACGATTGACTCCTTCTGTAGCTTGTTGAGCATATCCAGCCCTCGGCGGCCGCGATTGCGCCGCAGGGGGTCGGAGGAATCGGCGATGCGCTGCAGTTCAGCGAGGACGAAACGTGGCACCAACATCGTCCTCTCGATAAATCCCGTTCGGCTGATGTCGGCGATGCGTCCATCAATGATCACGCTGGTGTCCAAGAGGACATATCTGTCCTCGCCGCGGAGCTTTTCCTTAGGGAGGCGTCCCCTAACTATGCCCAGAAAATCCCTCTCCCGCAGGACCATGGTGACCATGCCCAGATAGGCGAAGAGGAGGGAAGAGGCGATGGGCAATATCTTGCCGAAGGGGTCTGGTAGGAAGGAAAGGGGATAGGCCAGGAAGGCTGAGATGACCAGCCCCAAGGCCAAGCCGATGATTGCTGCTATCAAGGTCTGGACGGGTATCTGCCTGATCTTGCTACGAAGCCAGGAGAAGGGCCTGGTTGTCAGCCAAGGGGTTGCCCATAAGCCCAATGTCGCCCCAGCGAGGGCGAGGACGTAAGGGAGTTGCGGTATGCTAATGCCCCCTGGTAGGGTGACAATTTCTCCCAGCCTCAAACCCATCAAGCCGAAAGCAACCATTCCGATGAGGCGCAATACCAATTCGATCTTCCTCTCCATTTCCACCTCCTGCTCATCGAGTCGCTCTATCCCGCTTCAACTGAGCCACAAATGTCGGGAAACAAAAAGAGTGTACCGCAAAGTACACTCAAGGCGAGGTCTTCTCCTCTACGTTGACGCTTCTCTTGTCTAATAACCAATGGTTTTTACATCAATCCAATGGTTTTAAACCTCTCGATGTCCCTTTTGATGCGCAAAATAGAAGAGATAAGTCCTGTGAAATCGCCCCTGAGGCCTTTGCGAGGATGATTTAGGATAAAGACGATTAATGTTGGATCCAACGACTAATTGTCGTTATAATGCCATACCATGTTTCAATTACATATTAGCACATTATTTTCAAATTGTCAAGTCGCAGTAGACCGCAACGCCTGTTCGTAGTAGGCGCTTTAGCGCTTTCCAGACTGGCTAAAGCCCATACTACGAACCCCAGTTGCGGGGACTGAGTCTGGATTTTAACGGAGCTGTTTGCAGCCCTATTCCACCAAAGCCACCTCCATGGCCTCCCGCAGCGATCGCGCCCTTATCACCTCTATCCCATCGGGAGCGCCTACCCGGCGGACCGACCTGGGGAGCAGGCAGCGCTTGAAGCCCAGCTTCGCCGCTTCGTTCAACCGCTTCTCTACCTGCCCAATGGCGCGCAGCTCCCCAGAGAGGCCTACCTCGCCCACGATGGCCATATCCGGCGCCACGGGCACGTCGCGTAGGCTGGAGGCGATGGCCAAAGCTACGGAGAGGTCCGCCGCTGGCTCCCTGATCCTCAGCCCACCCACTACGTTGACATAAACATCCTGGTCGAAGAGCCTCAGTCCCACCCGCTTACTCAGGACGGCCACCAGGAGGAGCAAGCGGTTGAAGTCTATGCCGTTGGCCGTCCGTCTGGGGTGGCCGAAGCTGGTGGTGCTGGTCAGGGCCTGTATCTCGACCAGGAGGGGACGGGTTCCCTCCATGGTGACGGCGATGGCCGAGCCCGCAACCGCGGGCAAACGCTCCGAGAGGAACGCCTCGGAGGGGTTGGTGACTTCCCTCAGGCCTTCGTGACTCATCTCGAAGACGCCCACCTCGTTGGTTGAGCCGAAGCGATTCTTCACGCTGCGCAGTAAGCGGTAGGAGTGGAAGCGCTCCCCCTCCAGGTAGAGGACGGTGTCAACGATGTGCTCCAGGACGCGTGGTCCGGCGATGGCCCCGGCCTTGGTGACGTGCCCCACCAGGAAGATGGGGATATGGCTCGCCTTAGCCGAACGCAGGAGGGCTGCGGCGCACTCCCTCACCTGTGAGATACTACCAGCCGAGGAGGTCAGCTCCTCCAGGTAGACGCTCTGGATGGAATCAACGATGACCATCTTCGGCTTCAACTCCTCGATGTGGCCGAGGATCCGATCGAGGTTGGTCTCCGTTAGGATGTAGAGCTGCTCTTCCGAGATGCCCAGGCGGTCCGCCCTCATCTTTATCTGCTGGGCCGACTCCTCGCCGGAGACATAGAGCACCGGGCCGATCTGGCAGGCCAGCAGGGCCGATACCTGGAGCAGGAGCGTTGACTTGCCGATGCCTGGGTCGCCGCCGATGAGCACCACCGAGCCGGGGACGATGCCACCTCCCAAGACGCGGTTAAACTCCCCTATAGGGACGGGGATGCGTTCGAAACCGCCGGGGGAGATCTCCAGGAGGGGCTGTGGCTTGGTTGTCGGCAATAGGGAGACGAGGGGACGGGCTTCCTTGGCCTCCACCGTCTCCACCATGGTGTTCCATTTGCCACACTCTGGACAGCGCCCCACCCACTTCAGCGACTTATAGCCACACTGCTGGCAGACGAAGACCGTCTTACCACGAGCCTTAGCCATCCTCTAACCTCGATCTACAGCTTATATCCAATCTTCCTCAAGAAGCCTTTTCTATGCTCAATGTCTTCCTCGGTCTCTATCCCCTTCGGCTTCAGGCCATCAATGACCCCCAGGATGCCGCGCCCCTCCTCGGTCTCCGCGACTATGACTTCGACCGGGTTGGCTGTGGCGCAGAATACAGTGCACACCTCGCGGACGTTCTTCACCGCATTGAGCACGTTTATGGGATAGGCGTCTTTCATCAGGATGATGAAGCTGTGCCCAGCGCCCAGGTTGTAGGCGTTCTTCTTCGCCAGCTCGACCAGCTCTTCGTCGGTGCCGCTGGCCCGCACCAGGCAGGGGCCGGAGGACTCGCAGAAGGCCAGGCCGAACTTGATGCCGGGCACGGAGTTGACCATTGCCTCGTGCAGGTCCTCCACCGACTTGATGAAGTGCGTCTGGCCGAGGATCATGTTCATATCGGCCGGCTTCTCGATCTTGACCGTTTTGAGCTCCATATTGCACCTCCGGAGATTGGCTTCTCATTGAGATTATAGCATTGTGGTTGCCAAGCTGTCAAGCTATTGATTAGCCCCA
>CAYQVA010000110.1:0-6256 GCA_964420815.1 uncultured Anaerolineae bacterium | reverse complement strand
GGCAGGTTTTGTGCATCCCCTGCCCAGCCGCCCCTCCGCCGTCAGGGCAATGGTATATCGTCCAGCCTGGCGATACCCTGTGGGCCATCGCCCTGCGCTATGGCACTACAGTCAAGGCCATCTGCTGGGCCAATGGCATCCTGAACCCCGACCTCATCTATGTAGGGCAGAAGCTGATCATCCCCACGGGGGCAGTGATCCCACCGCCACGCCCCACCATCTATATTGTGCAGCCTGGCGATACCCTTTGGGCCATCGCACTGCGCTACGGCACGACGCCGTGGGCGATCGCCATCGCCAACAACATCCCGAACCCCAACCTGATCTTCGTGGGGCAGAGGCTGGTCATCCCTTAGGATTCCGCCTACCCTCCCGCTCGTCAGGCCCGGAAGACGCCCCGCCAGAACGGCTATCAGTCACGTAGCAACCAGCGGGAGGGTGAACTCTTAAAGGAGGGAAGATGATTACATATGAAAAGACCAGACGAGGGGCAATTAGAACGATGCTGCAGGTATTCGTTCTATTGGCCCTGGCATGTGCAATACGGGGTCATAGCATCGCTTGGGCCGAGGGCCCCGTTGTGCGTATCGTCCCCGCCTCTCAATACCTTGCCCTGGGGGGCGTCACGACGGTAGACATCAGGATCGAGGATGTGACCGACCTCTTCGGGGCCGATGTCCGCCTCAGCTTCGATCCGGGCAAGCTGGAGGTGCAGGATGCCAATCCTGTCGTCGCCGGCGTCCAGATCGAGGTGGGCACCTTCCCCGACCCCGGTGGGGGCAAAGGCTTTGTGGCCCTGAACTCGGCAGACAACGTCGCGGGGCAGATAGCCTACGCTGTAGTCCTGCTCAGCCCCTCCCCGCCGGTCAGCGGCAGTGGAGTCCTGGCCAGGGTCACCTTCAAGGCCATCGGCGAGGGGACAAGCCCCATCGCCTTTACCAGCGCCACGCTCTCAGATCCGCAGGCGAATCCCATCGCCGTCACCACTGAGGACGGCCAGATCATCGTGACGCCACTGCCTACGGTAACGCCCACGCCTCCGCCACCACCTCCACCCTGCAAAATCAAGTACGTGGTTTGCTGGGGTGATACGCTCTCGAGCATAGCCCTTCGCTTTGGCACGACTGTAGAGGCCATAGTCGCCCTCAACAACATCCCCGACCCCGATTACATCTGGGTGGGGCAGGTTTTGTGCATCCCCTGCCCAGCCGCCCCTCCGCCGTCAGGGCAATGGTACATAGTTCAGCCCGGCGATACGCTGTGGGCCATCGCCCTGCGATTTGGCACTACAGTCAAGGCCATCTGCTTGGCCAATGGTATCCTAAACCCTAACCTCATCTGCGTGGGGCAGAGGCTATTCATCCCCTCAGGGTGGCCGGCACCGCCTCTAGGCAGGACCTACGTGGTGCAGCCCGGGGATACCCTCTTCGCCATCGCTTTGCGCTTCGGCACCACGGTTTGGGCCATCGCCATGGCTAACAACATACCAGACCCCAACCTCATCTTCGTGGGGCAGGTCTTGTGGATCCCCTCCTAGGGAAGGGTCCCCGCTTGTTTCAAGCGCATGCTGCCTCACATCCCCCTGATGCGCTTGCCCGCTAGCGCATCACAAAGGGTGGTTATGCTAGCGGCGAATCGACCTCGATCCCGAAAGGAGGGAAGATATGGGAAAGGTGCTCCTATCGAGACGGCTAATCGCTCAAGCGGCCCTGCTGATGTCGCTCTTAGCCGTCGCTAGCATTGTTTTCGTCTGGGTCGAAAGCGTCCCCGGAGCAACCGCGCAGAGCACCACCTACAACACCCTGAGGGTTTACGGAAGGTTCAGTGAGGGCGCTGGTGCTGCGGTAACCGACCCCGTCACGGGCCTCCCGGCCGAGGACTCCCCCTACACCGATGTCCCTTCCATCTTCAACCCCCAACTCCCTCAGGCTCCCCGTAAGGACTCCATCACCTGGAACCCCCTCTTCATGTCCGAGCTGGAGACCAAGGACGAGAACCAGGCCAAGGGACTTTACACCAAGCTCTTCGCCGACGGCGTCAACCTCTCGGAGAAGGTCTGGTTCCGGATGTGGTATGAGCCGGAGCACTGGGACAAGGACCTGGACGCCGATGGGGAGATGGATACGACGGATGAGTGGTATCCAGCCATAATGCAGGAGTTCACCTACCTGCTCATGCAGCTCAAGCCCCTGGAGGAGAAACCGGAGCCGACCTATGGACGGGCGGGATATACCAGCTTCGTCTTCCCCGTGGGCATGAGGGAGGATGACCTCTTCGACGACTACGGCTATGGCCTCACCAGCCTGGACGGCAACTTCGACGACACCCCGGACATCGTCCACCTGGAGAGCGAGCAGACCCTTCAAGCCAGGACGGGCATCGCCGCCGACTTCGATGGGGATGGGGCCATCGAGCCCCTGGATCCGGACGGGCTCCAGTTGAGCGGGGACGAGCTGGCCGTATTCCGCCTGGACCCCATCGAGGTCTCGATAGACGGGTATCTCCAGTTCCTCGACCACCTGGTGCAATTGAAGGCGGTCTTCAATAATGGGGTAACTCTCCAAGTCTGGTACACAGGGGACCTGACGCCAGCAGACCTGGGCTCACCGTTCCTCGGGATAGGGGAGATGCTGTTGGCGGGCACGGCGGGCCCCACCCAAATCATCCCCGCAGGAGGGGGGAACACGGGCGTGCCCACGGGCCCCTTCTTCGCCTACCTGGAGAACGTGGATACCGAGGAGGGGACGGCCCTGCTCATGCTCGGCCGCGCCCTGGGCGCCACCTACAGCGCCATGGAAAGCTCCCCTTACACCCTGGACCTGGAACCCGGCGACCCCTGGTTCCTCAAGCGCTTCTACGTGGACGGCCACGAGTATAACGTGGTGGCCATCAAGACGAGGGGGCACACCGAGTTCAAGTTCATCACCATCCGCACGCCCATCCCCAAGGTCCCCGTCACCATCGAGCAACATACGGTGAGGCTGCAGCCCTACGACGAAGAGGATTGGCTCTCGGTGATGCCGCCCTACAACTACGAGCACTATATCATCGAGGACGTCCAGGCCATCGCCGCCTTCGGTGATGTGGAGTATCTGGGGAAGCTGGTGGGCCCAGTGCCCCCTATCTTGCAGGAGAACGGCCCCCTCCCCTACGAGGGCGTCGGGCCCTACAGCCCCTATGAGGATGTCCGGGAGATGTGCCTCTTCTACGTGGACGAGGGCACCAACCCGGAGTTCCTGGGCGAGTTGAAGGAGAAGTATGGCGAGGACGTCGAGACCGGGAAGGAGTTCTGGTACCTCGAGCAGTGGTTCACCCTGCCGTGGGAGTATACGGAATTCGTCTTGCCGGACATCCGCGACGACATCACCGGGGCGGACACCCCCGACCTCTACCTCCTGACCAGCGCCTTCACCGCCCCGCAAGCCGAATATCGGCTATGGGGCCAAGACATCCCTGAGCCGGAGGAGTGGGTCGGTGACCGGGTCAAGTTCTGGTTCGACCCGGCTGTGGGTGGCAAGAAGTATAAGGATGTGGCCGGCCTGCGGCTCTACGGCCGGGGGAACATGGGGGCGGGGGACACGACTGTGGTGACCGACACGGTGGTGATAGTCGGGCCGCCGATGATCACGACCACGGCCCCGGTCGAGGTTTTCCCCTACACCGACCCCTGGGACCCCTTCGATCCGCAGCTTCCTCAGGCGCCCCGCAAGGACTCCCTGACCTTCAACCCCGCCTACATGGACGCCTTCCGCCATGGGGGGGAGCCGCTCTCCAGCCTCTACCGCCAGATATCCATCGAGGAGCGCGATGCCCGGGAGAAGGTCTTCCTCAGGATGTGGTATGAGCCCGAATACCTGGACAAGATCCTGGAGGCCGAGATAGGCCCCGGCTACATCATCACCCCCACCCAGGTCTACACCTTCCCCGCGCTGATGCAGGAATTCACCTACATGTACCTGGACACCTTCGACCAGCCCAGCCACGGCCAGCCAGGGAACAGCCAGTTCGCCTTCCCCATCGGCACGGCGTCCGACGAGTTGCCGGCGCCGGATCCGACCACCGGCGACCTGCATTTCACCTCTTACACTGATCCGGCCCGCTTCGGCTACGGCCTCACCACCTTCGACGCCGATTTCGACGGCGATTACGACATCGTCACCGTGCACAGCGAGGGCACCATATCCGATACCACGGGCATCCAGGTCGACTTCGATGGAGACGGTATCGTGGACCAACTGGACACCGATGGGCTGGAGTTGAGCGGCGATGAGCTGGTGGTCTTCGCCGTTGAGGACATCGTCCTGGAACGGAACGAGAGCGCCATGTTCCTCGACCACATGGTCACCCTGGAGAACATCAGTTGGGCCCCCGGCCAGCCGAGCACCGCCGACCTCAAGTTCTGGTATACCGGAGGGGGGCTGCACAACATCCCCGGCGGCCATTCCCTGCATCCGGACGAGATCGGCACGCGCACCCTGGAGGAGGGGGAGATGGCCGTGCTCAGCAGGACCGCGGTGCGGGTGATACCGGCTGGGGGGAACAACCTGGGGAGCACCGACGGCGCCTGGTTCGCCTACCTCAAGAGCGTGAACACCTTCGACGAGACGGCCGTGCTCATCATCGGGCGGGCGTTGGGGGCCACCCACACGGCCATTGATGACGGGATGGGCCGCCACGACCTGACGCCAGGCGACCCCTGGTACCTGAAGCGCTTCTTCGTGGACGGACACGAGTACAACGTGGTGGCCATCAAGACGGTCCCCGCCGACAGCCCTGAGGAATACTTCGAGTTCAAGTTCATAACCATCAGGACGCCGGTGCCTAAGGTCAACTTCATCAACAACCAGGACTCCCAGAAGCTTCAGGGATACAACCTGGGTACGGTCTTCGGCGTGGACACCAGCGTGATCTCGGTCATGCCCCCCTTCAACTTCGCCCACACGAAGGTGGAGGACATCCAGAAGCTCGAGGAGACGGAGTTCGCCGACCCGGCCCTCTATGGCGATTGCATAGGCGAGCTATCGCCCAACGTGCCGCCCCTCGAGATACGGATTGTGGACGAGGATGAGGAGGAGCAGTTCTTCGGTGAGCTGAAGGAGAAGCTCTGGGCCCTCGAAGAGGAGGAGTTGTGGGCCACCGAGCAGTTCCATACCCTCCCGGATCAGTTCACCGAGTTGGAGCTGCCGACCGGGCAGCTATACCTGCTGGCCAGCGACTGGAGGTCGGACGAGAGCCTCTTCAATCGCTATGAGTGCCTCGAGCTGAACGCCCAAGCCATGCGGGCCGCCGCCATGTCCCTGGAGGCCACGGTGCGCATCTCCCCGGCCAGCTCCTCGGTTGGGATAGGGGATGTCTTCACCGTGGACGTGATGATTGACGATGCCTCCGACCTGGGAGCCTACGAGTTCAAGATGAGCTTCGACCCCTCCGTCGTCCACGTCTTAGATGTGGTGGACGGCAGCTTCCTGGGGAGCACAGGGCGCACCCCTATCCCCTTGATCAAGAGCATAGACAACACAGCGGGGACCATCGCCTTCGGCACCATAAGCACCGACGCCGGCGTGCCTGGGCCGAGCGGGACGGGCACTTTAGCCACCATAACCCTGCAGGCTGTGGGCGCTGGGAGCACGACCCTGGACCTCTTCGACGTGAAGGTATCGGACACCGCAGGCGTCGAGCAGCCGGTGACGGTCCAGGACGGGACGGTGGTTGTGGCTGGAGCCGTGGTTCGCATCCACCCGGCCGTCTCCTCCGCTGACGTGTGTGACAACTTCACCGTGGACGTGATGATTGATGGCGCTGTGGACCTGGGGGCCTACGAGTTCAAGATGAGCTTCGACCCCTCCGTCGTCCACGTCTTAGATGTGGTGGACGGCAGCTTCCTGGGGAGCACAGGGCGCACCCCTATCCCCTTGATCAAGAGCATAGACAACACAGCGGGGACCATCGCCTTCGGCACCATAAGCACCGACGCCGGCGTGCCTGGGCCGAGCGGGACGGGCACTTTAGCCACCATCACCCTACACGGTGAAGGAGCCGGGAGCACCACCCTAGACCTCTTCGACGTGAAGATGGCGGATACCGAGGGCGAAGAGCAGCCGGTGGGGGTCAAGGATGGGACGGCGCTGATAGGGCCACCTCCGGTGGCGCCCTTCAGGGTGAAATTCTGGTATGACCCGCAGGATGCCAAGGACATCTACGTTAACGTATGGGAGGTTGCCCCTCCGCCGACGCCCACGCCCACCATGACCCCGAC
>CAYQVA010000109.1:0-6301 GCA_964420815.1 uncultured Anaerolineae bacterium | reverse complement strand
AACCCATGAACCGTCTATAACTTTACCCATCGGTTATTCGCGCTAACAAAAGCTTGAGATAGCAGTCATGCCTGACCGTCATAAGGCGAGATCGTTCGTCAGGTGACGAATGGTCTCGCCTGGGTGGGGTCTATCTGCTTCAGAGCCATTCATTCCCGTATTGGCGAGACCTGACGAACAGTCTCGCTGTATTGCGATTTGTACGCTTTCTACGCAATGCATAGCTGCTAAGCGAGACTGTTCGTCACCATTCGTCAGGTGACGAACGGTCTCGCCTGGATGGAGATTATCTGCTTAGAGCGATCCACTCCGGTATCGGCGAGACCGTTCGTCAGGGCGGCGGGGACGCCGCCCAGTAGCGTATGGGGGTGCTTATGAGGAGAATGGGTCTTAATGATGGCCTACACCATTGGGTTATCGCGTTAGTCATAGCGGTTCTAGCGAATATGCTGGTACTTTCCGCAGACTCCCTCCTCCTGCGGTTTGCAGCCAGCTTCACCCTGGCCTGCCTCCTGCCGGGGTTCATGCTGGTCAGCGTTCTCCTTCCAGGCCTTTCGAATCCGCTTGAGAGAGCTGTGCTCAGCATAGGGGCTGGCTATGGCATTTTGATCCTGATTGCTTTGGGGATCCACTACCTGCCAGGGCCAATCACCTCTCACATGGTCCTCTTCGTCTACGACTCCCTCATCCTCATTTTGCTCCTCTGCCTCCTGCGGCGGAAGCAGGTCGTTATTCGCCATAACCCCCTGCCTAGAGGAACCCTATGGCGGCTCGCCCTGCTTCTCCTCCTGGCCGCCTTCCTCAGGTTCACCTATCTCGGCTACTCCGAGTTCCAGGGGGACGAGGCCAAGGTGATGTTGAGGGCGGCGGAGATCATCCAGGGCAGGGACGATGTCCTCTTCCTGCACAAGAAGGGGCCGGCAGAGATATTGATTCCAGCCGTCTTCTACTCCATCAGCGAGAGGACAAACGAGTTCATCGCTCGCTTCCCCTTTGTCCTGGCCAACCTGGTAGGGTTGATGGCCATGTATCTGCTTGGGCGACGGATGTTTAACGAGCGCGTCGGCTTTGTCACCGCCCTGCTCCTGGCCATCGAGGGTTACCTGGTCGCTTTCTCTAGGATAGTGCAGTATCAAAGCATGGTCTTCCTGATGACGACCCTCTCCATCCTCTGCTTCTATAGGTTTTTCCGGTCGAAGGATGGCGGCCACAGGCATCTGATTCTGGGGAGCTTCTTCGCTGGCATTGGCCTCCTGGCCCATTACGATGCCCTCTCCGCCCTGCCTGTCGGCCTATACCTCCTCTTTAAGAAAGCGAGGGCAGATGGATGGGGAGCCAAAGAATGGATGCGTGTGGCGATTCCTCCCCTGATCGTTTTAGCTCTTATCGTTTTGCCCTTCTACATCCCCTTCGTCCTCCACCCGCACTTTGAAAAGGCATACATCTACATCGTTGAGAAGCGTGTGGGAAGGGCTGCTATACTCCGCAACAACCTGTCCGATTTCTTCCTGCGCAGCACCTTCTATAATTCCACCTACTACATCGTATTTCTCATCCTCTTGATGGCGGTGGCCATATTCATCCAGCTGCGCCGCTCTTTTCCGAAATCGCCTTTACGCATCCTCCTGCCTACGGCGTCCATCATGGCCCTCATCGCTGCCTCCCTTTTCCCCTCTTGGTGGCGGGTCGGTCAACTCGATGTCGCCATATTCCCCTTCGCCATCGTTTTGTTGCTCCTCCTTGCCTCCCCTGCCCTCTCGCCGGAGCTTAAGTGCGCTTTCCTATGGTTTGCTGGCCCCTTTCTCGTTTATTCCTTCTTCATTCAGAAGGTCCATACCCATTACCACGTCGCTCTCATCCCCTGGGCCCTCATCGGGGGATCTGTCATCGAGCAAGGGTGGAAAGCCGTTAACCCCCTCACCAAGAGGCATAGGTTGCTCAGGAGGATGGTCGGCATCCTGGCCTTAAGCCTCCTGTGTCTGTTCGCCTACTACATCTACATCGTCTTCGTCAGCCACAGCCCCGAGTATAAGCGCACCTATCCCCAGCATAAGAGCAGGCTCTATTGGACCGCCTACGGCGCCAAGCTCCCCCGCGGCGGCTACTTCGGCTTCCCCTATCGTGCGGGGTGGAAGGTGATAGGCTATCTATACCGCAAAGGGGTGCTCAGGGGCGATTATGACAGCAATGAGAAGAGACAGGTCACAGCCTGGTATACGCGAGGGGAGCTGCGCTGCTCCAACGCCCCCCGATACTACTTCATTGCCAAGAATGTGCAGGAAGCGCGGAAGGTCCCTATGGAAACGATAAGGGAGAAATACGAATTGGTGGGCAGGGTATTGGTGGACGGCGAGCCCAGGCTGTGGATCTACCAACGTTCACCGGCTACATCTCTCAAGGATTATGATTTGGAGCAATGTGCTTTCGCCTTCGATAACCATGCGACCTCCCCTGACTTTCGTCTAGGGTCGCCCTGGGACGAGAGCCCCCATTTGGCCATCCAACACCCCCTGGAAGCGAACCTCGGCCATAAGGTGAGGCTCCTGGGCTTCGATCTGGATCGGGAGGTGGTGGAGCCCGGCGACGCTTTCGTCTTGACCCTCTATTGGCAGGCCATGGAGGAGACGGATGCGGACTACCACGTCTTCGTCCATGTGGAGAAGGAGGGCCGCATTTGGGGACAGAAGGATGGCGTGCCCGCTTGCGGCAATCGTCCTACATATCGTTGGGAACCGGGCGAGATCGTTGTGGACAGGTATAGCGTCCTGATCAAGCCCGATACCCCTCCGGGGCGATACCCCATCCTGGTGGGGATGTATAACTTCTATTCGATGCAGCGGCTGGGGGTGTTCGACGAGAGGGGGGAACCGCAGGGGGATGCCATCCTCCTGACGGAGCTCTCCATCGGAGGACAGCCCTTCACGAGCAGCAATTAGATGTGCATCAACCTGGGAGATAAAGCTAGGGGATGAAGGTGGGAGCATGACGAATGCGGTCCACCGAAAGCTCATGAACCAAGAAACGCTCTGCTGGCTCGCCCTGGCAACCCTCTTGGCCGGCTTCTTCGCCTGGGGTCTCAATCACCTGGAGGGCTTCGCTTGGGCCTGGGACGAGGGGGTGTTCCTCCTGACGGGAAGGATGGTGCAACTGGGTTACCCCCTCTATAGGGAGGTGTGGTACAACTATCCGCCCGCCTTTTTCGTGTTCTTGGTCGCCGCCTTCGAGCTGGTGGGCAACTCCGTCGAGGCGGGCCGGACTGTGGTCTTGCTCTTTGCCACCCTGGGCCTCCTGGGGGTGGCTATGGTGCTTCGAGAGCTGGCCGGCTGGTTAGGGGCCTTCGCCGCGGTGACCCTCCTGATCCTGAACCCCCACTTCTTCACCCTATCGCGGGCGGCCGTGGCCGACGTCCCCCTCATCAGCCTGGCCACGATATCCATGGCCCTCGTTCTGCGGTATATCCGCCTAGGAAGCTCCGGCTGGTTAATAGCCTCCGGCCTGGCCTTAAGCATCGGCATCCTGATGAAGCCATTGGCCGCATTTATCGCCCTCCCCCTGGCCCTGGCGGTGCTCCTCCACCCTCGAGGGCCGCGCTCGCGGAAGGACATCGCCAGGGACCTGGGTTGTCTTTTCCTGTCAATGGGCGTCCCGGTGCTCCTCTGCCTTGCGGCTTACGATTGGCGGGCATTCCTGACGCAGGTCTTCGGCACCTACCTGCAAAGCAAAGCCATCTACCCCTTAGACCTGGCCCAAAACGCTCGCCAGATATGGGCTTATCTCGTCAATGCGGAATACGAGCTATACGATTATGGGTTCCCGGCCCTGGCGGCTTGCGGATGCCTCGCCCTCCTCCGACGGCCAGGGGAGCGCGGGGCCATGGTGATGCTCATCTGGCTATCCCTTACCCTCGGCATCCTGTGGACCCACTCCCCCCTCTACTCCCATCACCTCATCCTCCTGCTCTTCCCGGTGGCGATCCTGGGTGGGGTGGCTATTGATCGCCTTTGGCACGAGCTGCGATTCCGCCCCAGCCGGTCGGCCCTGAGGCAGGGGTCGCTCTTCCTGGGGCTGCTGGCCCTGGGCCTCTCCCTGCTCGCTCTGCCGCGGATCGTGGCCCTGGATGGGAAGCTGCTCGCCGCACTAGAGGACGACGAGGACCGGGACGCACGGGAGGTGGTTCGGCTGCTCGAGGCCTCGACTGGTCCGGAGGACTTCATCGTCACCGATAGCCCTATGATCGCCTTCCGGGCCGGGCGGAGGGTGCCCCCACTGCTCTGCAATACCTCGAGCATGCGGATTAAGACGGGGGGTTTGACCGCGGAGAAGCTCATCGCCGCCACCGAAAGGTACGCGCCCCGGGCGGTCATCTTCTGGGACGATCGGCTGGAGATGCTCCCCGCTTACGTGGATTGGGTGAGGGGCCGCTACAAGCTGACCAGATGGTATGGCAAGGAGCGCCGAATCTATACCCCCCTAGAGCCGATCGAGTATGTGCAGCGGGCGAACCTGGGGGACAAGGTGCTGTTCCTGGGTTATAATATCAATAGGCTGTCCCTTAAGCCTCGGGATACCATCCACCTGACCCTCTACTGGCAGACACAGGCAAGGATGACGACCAGCTACACCGTCTTCGTCCACCTGCTGGATGGAGAGAAGCGCAGATGGGGCCAGGCGGATAGCGTCCCCGCCGGAGGTACGCTCCCCACGACCTGCTGGCATCCGGGCGACATCATCGCCGATAAATACGAGATCGTCGTGGACCCGGAAGCCCCTCCAGGAGAATACCTGCTGGGGATAGGCATATATGACCGGAAGACGGGGGAGCGCCTGCCCGTCTTCGAGCCGAGCGGGGAGCGGGTGCCGGAAGACCAGGTCTTGCTTGTGACACGATTGCTCGCTTTAAAGTAGAGCGTTTCCACATGGGCGGGCGAACGCGGCATGCGCGACAAGCGTGTCAGGGGAGTCGGTTGCTGATAGGGGGCTGAATACGATGGCCAGAACCACGATGAGGAAAGCAGAGTCCGCTTTGGTGGTCGCGACCCTTTTGGCCTCCCTGCTCCTCCGCCTCGCCTCGCTTGACGTGTTCATCGGCGGCGACGAGACGAAGTGGACTTGCCGCTCCATTAACTTCCACGCCGCCCTGGCGAGGGGGGACCTGGCCGGGACATACCAATCCGAACACCCAGGGGTGATCACCATGTGGCTGGGGACGATGGCCATCCCCCTCGATGTGGCCGGGGATTGGGTGGGGCTCTGCCAGGAGACCGGAGGGAGCAGGCTCACCAGGGTCGGCGGGCCGGAGGTGCTGGCCAAGCTGCCGCCGCTCCTCTTCCGGGCCAGGCACCTCGTGGCCTTGCTGACCTGGCTCAGCGTGGCGGCCATCTATCTCCTGAGCCGTGCGCTTTTCGGCCCCAGGATAGCCCTCCTGGGCGCCGTGTTGATCGCCCTGGACCCCTTCTACCTGGCCCACTCCCGCCTCCTCCACCTAGATGCCATCATCACCGGCTTCATGACCATCTCCGTGCTGAGCCTGCTGGTTTATCTGAGACACCACTCCCCTTGGCACCTCATCCTCTCCGGAACAACGGCCGGACTGGCCGCGTTGAACAAGTCGCCAGCCCTCTTCCTGGGACCCTTCGCCATCCTGCTGGTGGCGACTTGGAATCAACTGACGAGCTGTCACAAAGCCCTCCACAGAACTGTAAAGGTAGGCTTTGTGACAGCTCGTCACCTGCGAGGGGAACGGTTGCTCCGCTCCATCAAAGAGCTTCTCCTCCTGGGGGCCGTGGCTGGGCTCGTCGCCTTCGCCCTCTGGCCGGCACTGTGGGTTGACCCCCTCGGTGTTCTACAGAAGGTGCTGGGAGAGGCCCTTCGCTACGCCGAGAAGCCCCATATTAACTTCAACTTCTTCCTGGGCGAGGCGAGGGCCGATCCTGGCCCCTGGTTCTACCCGGTAGCTTGGCTCTTCAGGGCTACCCCCCTGACCGTTTTAGGCGTCCTAATTTCGCTTCCCCTTCTCCTCAAGGGGGATAAGCGGTGGGAGTTAGCAGCCCTTTGGGGTTATGCTATCCTCTTTTCGCTCTTCATGACCTCAGGGGCCAAGAAGTTCGACCGCTACCTTCTGCCCGCCTTCCCGGCTTTAGACCTCATCGCCGCAGCGGGGCTGAGCTGGGGGCTGAAATGGGCGACCAGGGGGCGAAGGCTCCTCTTTGCCGTGGCCGTTGCCCTGGCCTTGCTCTTGCAGATAGCCCTGGTCTGGCCCCATCATCCCTATTACCTCTCCTACTACAACCCCCTCCTGGGA
>CAYQVA010000108.1:0-6323 GCA_964420815.1 uncultured Anaerolineae bacterium | reverse complement strand
GAGGCGGCTCGATGCACATCGCCGACGTCGAGGCGGGCAACCTGGGGGCCACCGGTGTAGTCGGCGATGGCATCCCCATCTCCGTGGGCGTGGGATTGAGCATTAAGTTGCAGAGGCAGGATAAAGTAGTACTCTGTTTCTTCGGCGACGGCGCCGCCAACACGGGCAGCTTCCATGAGGCGCTGAACATGGCCTCCATCTGGAAACTGCCGGTGGTCTTCCTCTGCGAGAACAACCAATACGCCATGTCCACCCCAGTCAAGAAAGCCTTCCCCATCGAGAACATCGCCGATAGGGCAGCGGCCTACGGCATGCCCGGCGTGGTGGTGGACGGAAACGATGTCCTGGCCGTTTACAGGGCCACGAAGGAGGCAGTCGAGCGGGCCCGGCGGGGGGATGGGCCGACGCTCATAGAATGCAAGACCTATCGCTGGAAGGGCCACTCCAAGAGCGACCAACAGCGATACCGAACCCGTGAAGAGGTGGAGGCTTGGAAAAAGAAGGACCCCATCTCCCGCTTTCGCTCCATGCTCATCAGGGAAGGGATAATAACTGAGAAAGAGGCCGAAAGGATCGAGAGGGAAGCGAAGGAGACCATTGAGGAGGCAGTTCGCTTCGCCCAAAATAGCCCAGAACCGTCTTTAGAGGGCATCGAAGAGGAGGTATACGCTTGACACGGGAGATAACCTACGCCGAGGCTATACGCGAGGCCCTGAGACAGGAAATGCGCCGCGACGAAAGAGTCTTCCTGATTGGGGAAGACATCGGTATCTACGGCGGGGCCTTCGGAGTGACCTACGGCCTGCTGGAGGAGTTCGGCGAGGAGAGGGTGCGCGATACGCCCATCTCGGAGCAGACCATCGCCGGAGCGGCAATCGGGGCGGCGCTCATAGGGATGCGCCCTGTAGCCGAGATCATGTTCATGGACTTCGTCACCCTGGCCATGGAGCAGATGGTCAACCAGGCAGCCAAGCTACGCTTCATGTTCGGGGGGAAGGCGAAGGTGCCTATGGTGCTGCGCACCCCAGCCGGTTCGGGGACGGGTGCTGCCGCCCAACATTCCCAGAGCCTGGAGGCCTGGTTCGTCCACGTGCCGGGCCTGAAGGTGGTCATGCCCAGCACCCCTTACGACGCTAAGGGATTGCTCATCTCCGCCATCAGAGACGACAACCCAGTCATCTTTGTGGAGCATAAGCTCCTTTACAAGACCAAAGGGCCCGTCCCCGAAGAGGAGTATACCATCCCCCTTGGCGTAGCCGACGTGAAGCGAGAGGGAAGCGATGTGACCATTGTGGCTACCTCGATTATGGTCAGAAGAGCCCTGGCAGCAGCGGAAAAGCTGGCACAAGAGGGGATAGAGGCAGAGGTGATTGACCCGCGCACACTAAAGCCTCTGGACACTGAGACCATCATCAGCTCGGTGATGAAGACCGGCCGGGCGCTCATCGTCCATGAGGCGCCTAAAACCTGCGGTTTCGGAGCCGAGGTATCGGCCCGTATAACCGAGGGGGAGGCCTTTTTCTACCTCGATGCTCCAGTGAGGCGGTTGGCTGGGATGGACGTGCCCATTCCCTACAATCCTAAGCTCGAAAGGGGCGTCGTGCCCCAGGAGGAGGATATCATAAAAGCCGTGCGGGAGCTGGTTAGCGGAACGGGAGGGTAGCTCAAAGTGGCAGTGGAAGTCATAATGCCAAAGCTGGGCATGACCATGCAGGAGGGCACTATCGTCCGGTGGCTCAAGGAGGAAGGCGAGTGGGTCGAGAAGGGGGAGCCCATCCTGGAGATCGAGACCGACAAGGTGGTCATGGAGGTTGAGGCACCCGCATCGGGGATTTTGGCAGGGATAAGCGCTGGCCCCGGCGAGGTAGTTCCTGTGACCCAGACCATCGCATATGTCTTGGAGCCAGGCGAGAGATTGGAAGAGGTGGCGAGACCGCCTGCGAAAGAGGCCGTCCCTGCCCCAGGGGAGAGGATTGTAGCCACCCCTGCCGCCCGTCGCCTGGCCAGAGAGCACGACGTGGACCTTGCACAGATCCAGGGAAGCGGCCCCGGTGGCAGGATCGTGGAGAAGGACGTGAGGGCCTTCATCGAGGCCATAAAACCTCCGATAGAGGCGCTAAAGGTCAAGGAAAGGATCCCCCTGACTGGCCGTAGAAAGACCATCGCCGAGCGGATGCAGGAGAGCGCCCGCCAGGCCCCCCATATCGCCTTGACAGTGGAGGTGGACATGTCGGAGGCGGAGAAGGCGCGCAAGGGGTGCTCCTTCACCGCCCTCATCGTTCAGACGGTGGCGCAGGCCCTGCGTCGGCACCCCATGGTCAACGCCTCGCTCCAGGGCGATGAGATCGTCCTCTACGATGAGGTGAACGTCGGCGTAGCTGTGGATACAGAGGAGGGGCTCATAGTGCCCGTGGTGAAGGAAGCCGATACTAAGGACCTCCCGGAGATAGACGCCGAGATTGAGGAGCTTGCCGAACGGGCGCGTGAGGGCATTTTGAGCCTGGATGAGGTGACCGGTGGGACATTCACCGTCTCCAATTTGGGGATGTTCGGGGTAGAGGATTTCCATGCTATCATCAACCCTCCCCAGACAGCCATCCTGGCCGTAGGGGCAATCTCCAAGAGGCCGGTGGCCGTGAACGAGCGGGTGGTCATCAGGCCCGTAATGAAGATGACCCTCTCCGCCGACCACAGGGTGCTGGACGGGGCTGCAGCGGCAGAGTTCCTTCGGGACATCAAGGCCAGCTTGGAGAGACCCACTGAGGTGGTGGAAGTTAGGGACCCGGCTGGGATAGTGGTCATTGGCGGGGGCTTCGGCGGATACACTGCAGCCCTGCGGGCAGCCCATCTCGGGGCCAAGGTCACGCTTATTGAGAAGGATAAGCTTGGTGGTACCTGCTTGAACGTAGGCTGCATCCCCACCAAGGTCCTTCTTGAGGGAGCGCGCCGCTTGAGAGATTTGGAAACCATAGGAAGACATGGGATCAAGGTGAAAGGCTTTTCATTCGACTTAGCAGCCCTCGTAGAACGTAAGGACAGGATTGTATCCTCGCTAGTCAGGAAAGTTGAAAAGCAGCTCGAGGATGGTGGCGTGCGGGTGCTCAGGGGCAAAGCCAGCCTTGTCTCTCCCCATCAGGTGGCCGTCGAGCTGAGTGATGGCAGGAGGGAGGTGATCGAGGCTAGGGCGGTGATCGTGGCCACAGGCTCGGTGCCTGTCGCCATTGAAGGTTTGGAAGATGCCCTCACCAGCGAGGATGTCCTATCGCTGACTGAGGTGCCGGAGAGCCTGGCCATCGTTGGGGGAGGTGTGATCGGAGTGGAATTCGCCTCCATCTTCTCCGCCTTCGGCTCGAAGGTGACCATCGTAGAGGCGCTGCCCAGGATCCTGCCCGCTGAGGATGTGGATGTGAGTAAAGGGGTGGCTTGGCTTCTGGAGCAGAAGGGGGTGGAAATCCTCACCAGCAGCCAGGTTATGGGCATGGAGGGGGATGAGCTAGTGGTGCTCACTGAAGGCGGCGAGCGCCGCTTAAGGGTGGAGAGGGTCCTGGTGGCGGTGGGCCGCAAGCCCTACACCGATGGATTGGGCCTTGAGGCCGTGGGGGTGAGGACCCAAGGGGCCGTCCTGGTCAACGAGCACATGGAAACAAGCGTCCCCGGCATCTACGCGGTGGGCGATGTGACCGGGAAGTACTTCTTGGCCCATGTGGCCTCGGCGCAGGGGAGGGTGGCGGCGGAGAACGCCATGGGATACCCAACGCGGATGGATTATTCAGTTATCCCACGTTGCATCTTCACTGTACCTGAGGTGGCCGCGGTGGGGCTGACAGAGGGAGAAGCGAGAAAGCAAGGATACAATGTGATCGTCAAAACTCTCCCTTGGACATTGTCAGAGAAGGCGATCATCGAAGGTCAGACCGAGGGCTTTATCAAGTTAGTGACGGCCGAGGGCCGCCTTTTAGGGATGCATATAATCGGCCCTGGGGCCTCCGGCCTGATCATGGAGGGGGCCCTGGCCATTAGGGCACCCTTGGAGAAGGTTGCCCAGGTCATGCATCCCCATCCCACCCTGAGTGAGGCCCTCCAAAAGGCGGCCGAAGCGGCCTTGGAGTACTTGTGACGTGATAGCATTGCCATGGAAGAGGTTATCCTCACTGTTCGCAACAAAGTAGGCTTACACGCTCGTCCCGCCGCCCTTTTTGTGCGGACGGCCAATAAATTCAAAGCTAACATCAAGGTAGAGAACCTGAGTCGGGGCTCCTCACCTGTCAATGCCAAAAGCATCCTTAGTCTCTTGACTGCCGCTGTGGAGTGCAACCATCGCATCCGGGTCAGCGCCGAGGGCGAAGATGAAGTGGAGGCCGTGATGGCTTTGAAGGAGTTGGTGGATAGCAATTTCGGGGAAGGATAAGAGATGAGGAAGCTGAGAGGCATACCGGTCTCCGAGGGGATTGCAATCGGGCCGGCCTTCGTCTACCGACCTGAGAAGCCCAAATTCGAGCGGCGCCAAGTGGAAGACGTAGAGACTGAGCTAGAGCGCTTCCAAAGGGCGGTGGAAAGGTCTAAGAAACAGCTTTCTGAGATATACGCTAAAGCCAAGGATGAGGTGGGAGAGGATACAGCCCGCATCTTCGAGGCCCACCTGCTTTTTCTTGAGGATCCAGCCCTTCTGGAAAAAGTTCACAGCAAGATAAAGGATAAGAAATTAAATGCCGAGGCCGCTGTGGCCGAGACGGTAGAGGAGTTCGTGGCCGCCTTCGAAACCATGGAGGACGAATATATGCATGCCCGAGCTGCCGATGTCCAGGATGTGGGACAACGAATCCTCCGCAATCTCCTGGGCATCAGCGGGAAGTCACTAGACGAATTAACTTCCCCCGTCATCGTTGTGGCCGAGGACCTCGCTCCCTCGGACACTGCTCAGATGGACAAATCCCTGGTGCTGGGCTTTTGCACCGCTGGCGGCGGCACTACTTCCCATACGGCCATTATGGCCCGTATCTTGGGCATTCCAGCCGTAGTAGGAATAAGGGAGGGGCTTCTGAACGTTGAGTCCGGACAGGTGTTGATTGTTGATGGGCAAGAGGGAGCGGTTATTCCGGAGCCCTCTGGGAAACTGATAGCTGAATATCGCCGGCGCCAGCGTGAGTTCCGAGCGAGGCGAGAAGCGGCATTGACACTAGCTCAAGAATCCACCCGAACTATTGATGGCCATCGCGTGGAGGTAGTGGCCAACATTGGCGATGTGGATTCAGCGAAGATTGCCCTGGAATACGGAGCCGAAGGGGTGGGGCTTCTGCGCACAGAGTTCCTTTACCTCCGCCGCACGTCAATGCCCACCGAGGATGAGCAATATGCAGCTTACCGGGCCATAGCCAATGTTATGGGAAAACGTCCGCTCATCATCCGCACATTGGACGTGGGCGGCGATAAGCAATTACCCTATCTGGATATCGGTGAAGAGCTCAATCCCTTCCTAGGGTGGCGGGCCATCAGGCTCTGTCTCAAGCAAGCTGACCTCTTTAGGACGCAACTTAGGGCCATCCTGCGGGCAGGCCACGAGCGCAACGTCAAAATCATGTTCCCCATGATCGCCGATTTAGAGGAAGTACGTCAGGCTAAGCGGATTTTGGCTGAGGCAAAAGCTGAACTGGAGGCCAAGGATGTCCCCTTCGCTCAGGATGTGGAAGTCGGGATTATGGTAGAGACGCCAGCTGCGGCCCTGGCGGCCGACATCCTGGCGGAGGAGGTGGACTTCTTCAGCATCGGTACCAACGACCTTATCCAGTACACCATGGCTTGCGACCGCACCAACGAAAGGGTGGCCCATCTCTATCAGCCCCTCCATCCGGCCATCCTGCGGCTAATCAGGGGGATAATTGAAGCTGCTCACGCCGCCGGCAAGTGGGTGGGCATGTGCGGGGAGATGGCAGGGGAACCATTGGCCATCCCCATCCTGCTGGGTCTGGGCCTGGACGAGTTCAGCATGAACGCCGTGGCCATCCCTAAGGCTAAGGAGATCATCCGCTCCTTCAGCTTAGAGGAGGCGCAACAGGTGGCCTCCTACATTTTGAGTTTGAAGACGCTGGAAGAGGTACGACTCCGCGCCAGGGAGATCATCGCTGAGAAGGTAAAGAGAAGCGTGTCACCTTCGCTCCCTTGATTCCCCTAGAAATGTAAGTCCCAGAGATGGATTCTTTTGCCTGGTACATCTGCAACCGAACCTGCCCCTCTGGCCGTATTAGCAACAGAGCCTGGGGGGTGAAAGCGGCCATTCACCTATGACTTCGGTGAATGGCCTTTTTGGTTAGTGCGCCAAGTCATGC
>CAYQVA010000107.1:4955-6348 GCA_964420815.1 uncultured Anaerolineae bacterium | reverse complement strand
GAGCAGCTCGATGCCTTTCTTGAGGCTTTCGGGGCCGGCGATAATGGTCTCCCCAGGCGGGCAGGCCACCTCCCGCAGCCTATCCCTGATGTTGACCGGGGTGATTTCTACCCCATCCGCCTCGCACTTGGCTGCTGCTAGGCCGATCACAGTGACACCATCGTATAGGGTGTCCATAAAGGGCAAAGGCGGGAGCTCGCCGTACTCCGCCTTAAACTCCGCCACGTACATGTTATAGGAATCACCCATAGCGGTGCCGGGGGCTGTACCGAGGAAGCCCGCCAGGTACTCCGGCCCTATCTCCTCGGGCATCTCTATGGACTTGGTGCCATCGCAGAAGAGCAGATCGCAGAACTCATTGTAGCCCGCCTCTATGAACTCCTTCAGGTAGATGGTTGCGTGGCCAGGGTAGCTGACGCAGAACAGCACATCGGGCTTCCCCTCCATGGCCTTTGTGAGCTCCGCTTTGTAGGTGGGCGCAACCGCCTCATCGTGGGGGACCGACGCTAGGACCTTCCCCCCTCGGTACTCGAAGGCGTCTGCGAACCTCTCCGCCAGCCCCTCTCCGTAGGGGTTGTTGACCCAGATCACCGAGGCCGTTTTGTAGCCCAGCTCCCAAGCCAACTTGCCCGCGATTATCCCCTGCAGGGCGTCGGAGAAGCAGGTTCGGAAGAGGAAGTCCTTCCCCTCATCGGCCGGAAGGACGGTTATCAGAGGGGAAGTGGAGGCGTTAGAGATCTGTGGAACCTCGCTCGGGATAGAGACCGACTCCGCTATGGGGATGGTGACGCCGCTGGCCGCCGCCCCTACGAGGGCATGAACCTTCTCCACGTCCACCAGGGTGCGGGCCGCCTCCACCCCGGGGATGGCGCTGGTCTCCGTATCGGCGTAAACCAGCTCCACGGGGAAGCCCGCCTCGGCGAGGTGCTTCGCCGCCAGGTCCCCAGCCATCCTGAAGTTCTCGCCGAACTCCGACAGGGGGCCGGTGAGGGGGATCAACGCGCCGATCTTCACCTTGGCTGGAGGCGGTGGGGGCGTGGGCGTTGGGGGCACTGGCGTAGGAGTGACCACTACAACCACCGGCGTTGGCGTCGGCGCCGGAGGTGGGGCACATGCAGCCAGCGCCGCCAAGACGAGCAACAATGCTATTAACCTTTTCATTACTTATCTCCTCCTTATTTTCAGCAGAATTTGGCTTTGGAGTGCTTCTTCGGTGCCTTAAAGTCTAATTACCGCTACATTTCCCGTCACATCACCCCCTTCGACCCCAATGAAAGTGGTTTAGCGACTTTGTTAAGATTAACACTAGTATAACAGAAAAAGTGAATTTTGTCAAGGCCAATTCCTGAGGGGCCGCTGGGCAATCGCAAACTCAGCGAGAGTCGCTCAAAAT
>CAYQVA010000107.1:0-4855 GCA_964420815.1 uncultured Anaerolineae bacterium | reverse complement strand
GTGTGCGAAATCGGGAAATTTCGCACACAAAACCAGTCTAAAACGCAGCTCGGATGCCACCCATTATCCCCAACTCCTAAGGGAGGGGATAGGAAGAATGCGATTGCCCTAGCCTCAGATTTAACAAACTTGACAGCGCCTTCTTTTTCTGTTATACTGGTATCTAGAGAGCCAATGGCGGCTAGTTTCGTGGCAGGGGAGGTGATGGAGAGCGGTAAATTGGAGGCGATTAATCCTACAACAGAGGGAAGAAATAAAGGGAGGGATTAAATGAAAAGGGGTTTTTTACTCCTTGTCGTTCTTGCTCTTGGCATGGTCGTGGCTAGCTGTGCCCCAGCACCGGCGCCACCCACGCCTACGCCAGCACCTTTACTACCATTGGACCTGGGCGGCCGGGAGATCATCGTCGCCGTGGAGAACGCCTACCCGCCCTTCAACTATCTCGACCCAGAAACCGGCGAGGGCATAGGGTACGACTACGACTTCTTCAGGGAGCTCTGCAAGAGGGCCAACTGCAAACCCGTCTTCAAGGAGTTCGCCTGGGAGGGCATGTTTGAGGCGTGCCAGGCCGGCGAGTTCGATATCTCCATGGATGGGATCACCCTCACCCTGGAGCGGTCCAAGATCGTTACCTACTCCGACCCTATCATCGAGTACGGCATGGTGCTTATGGTGCGGGCCGACGAGACGGAGATCAAGGATACGGAAACCTTGATCGCCCTCGAGGACAAGCTCCTGGGCACGCAGCTAGGCACCACCAATGAGAAGAAGTGCCTCGAGCTGGTGGGCGAGGAGAGGACGAAGAGCTTCGATGACTTCCCCACGGCCGTCGAAGCCCTCCTGGCCGGCGACGTGGACTGCATCCCCATTGACGAGGTCGCTGCTGTTGGTCACATGAAGGCCCATCCTGGGAAGCTGAAGATCGTAGGTGAGCGGTTGACATCCGAGCTCTTGGCCTGCATAATGCCGCCGAACAGCGAGATCCAGGCGGCGGTCAACGCGGCCATTGACGCCATGTGGGCCGATGGCACTATGGATGCCCTCTATGAGAAGTGGTTTGTGGTTAAATAGCAGGCTGATCCCCTTGTACGAGCTCTGGACCATGCGGTGATGAACCTGCTCGCCGCCTTCCTATCCAGTAGCAACCCAGCCTCCACTTGCCGCGAGCAGATTCATCAGGTGATGAACCTGCTCGCTCTCCTATCCAGTAACAAGCTACTCTCTACCTGCCGCGAGCAGGTTCATCAGGTGAAGCGTCTGGGTTTGCGAGGCGCCTCCAGGTGCCTCGCAAACCCCCCTCGCTCAACGCCTTCAATCAAAAGCCCAACTTAACAGCGAGAATCCTTCGTTTCTTTGTTGATGCTTGCTTGGATTCTTTTGCACTTATGATTCTTCATAGCAAAGAAGGGAGGAGCCTTGGCCATAACCGGAGAGATTGAGAGGCCCCAACCCAAGCTGATTCCCTGGACGCGGAAATTGGAGGCTGTGCCTTGGTGGATGCTGATCCTGCTCTTGGCAGGCCTTCTCATCGTCTACGCCACCTATAGTTCCGAGATCTATCAGGATGCTTTCGTTTTCCTTCTCGCTGGCCTGAAACTCACCATAGTGGTGACTCTGACCTCCTTCAGCATCGCCCTCGTCTTGGGCTTGATCGCCGGTCTAGGACGGGTGTCGAAGAACGTTATATTCTACAACCTCTCAACCCTCTACGTCGAGGTGATCAGGGGGGTCCCCCTTTTGGTGCAACTCCTCTATGTGGCCTTCGTTCTGGTGCCTCTGGGAGTTGATCTCCTCAATGCTATTGGGGGATTCATGCTGCAGCATGTTTCGTCGAACCCCTTTCTCGGAATAGCCCAGTCCTTCGCTAACCTAAACATCAAAGATGTTGACATGACAGTGAGAGCCATAGTGGGCTTAGCCTTTGGGTATGGGGCCTTCGAGGCTGAGGTCTTCCGAGGCGGCATCCAGTCCATCGAGCGGGGGCAGATGGAGGCGGCACGCTCCTTGGGTATGACCTATTTCCAGGCCATGCGTTACATCATCCTCCCCCAGGCCATCAGAAGGATGTTGCCCCCTTTGGGCAATGACTTCATAGCCATGCTTAAGGACTCATCCCTTATATCGGCTCTGGCGGTTAGAGAGCTCACCCAATTGGGCAAGCTACACCGGTCTCGCACCTTCCGCACCTTTGAGACCTGGAATACGGTGGCTTTTCTCTACCTCGTTATGACTCTCAGCCTATCGCTAGTGGTGAAGTTCATGGAGAGGAGAATGGCCATTGAGGAGTAGCATTGTTGAGCCGGCGCCTTCGGATGACGACATCATCATAATTGACCATGTTTACAAGAGCTTTGGAAAGACCAGGGCCCTGATTGATGTCAGCCTGAGGGTGAAGAGGGGTGAGGTGTGCTTCATCTTCGGCCCTAGCGGTGGGGGGAAGAGCACCCTTCTCCGTTGCATCAATCACTTGGAGAAGCCCGATAGCGGGCGCATCATCGTTGATGGCATCCCTGTAACCGACGAGAAGACCAACATAGATAAGGTTCGCGCCGAGGTGGGGATGGTCTTCCAGTTGTTTAACCTCTTCCCGCACCTCACGGCCCTGGAGAACATCACCCTGGCACAACGGGTGGTGCGCAAGCGCTCACGGGAGGAAGCGGAGCGCATCGCCCGGCAGCTTTTGGAGCGGGTAGGGATACCGGAGAAGGCGGATGCCTACCCAGGGCAACTCTCAGGGGGACAGAAGCAGCGGGTAGCCATCGCCCGGGCCCTAGCCATGAACCCCAAGATCATGCTCTTCGATGAGCCCACCTCAGCTCTCGACCCGGAGATGATTAAAGAGGTGCTCGACGTGATGGTGGATCTGGCGAAGGAGGGGATGACCATGATCGTCGTCTCCCACGAGATGGGCTTCGCCAAGGCGGCGGCTGACCGCATGGTCTTCCTCGATGCGGGGCGAATCATCGAAGAGGGAACCCCTGAGGAGCTTTTCACCAATCCGAAAAAGGAGAGGACGAGGCAATTCTTGAGCCAAATACTTTACTAACAGTGCAACCGGCTCAGAGGAATGCCTTATCGGCAAATTTTAACGCCGGGCTTTCAGCCCGGTTTATCTTTGCAAATGGGCACCGGAACGGAGGAGAGTTATGTTGGGACTTAGGGACATCCTAGCCGCCCGACGGAATTTGGATGGCTTAATCATTAAGACGCCTTTGCAGTATTCCTTCCTCCTCAGCCAGAGGGTGGGGTGCGATGTCTATCTGAAGTTGGAGAATTTACAGCGGACAGGCGCCTTCAAGGTGCGGGGAGCCATCAACAAGATGGTCAGCCTATCCGCTGAGGAGAGGGCCAAAGGGGTGGTGGCAGCCTCGTCGGGGAACTTCGCTTTGGGGGTGGGTTATGCGGCGCGGGCCCTGGGTGGATTGCCGACGAGCATCTTCATGCCAGTCAATACCCCGCTCGCTAAAGTGAACAAGCTCAAGGAATTTGACGTCGAGATCTTCCTGCGTGGCGAAAGCTACGAGGAGGCCTATGATATATCCAAAGAGTTCCAGCGCGAGCACGATTTAACATACGTTCATCCTTACGATGACCCCTTGGTCATCGCCGGCCAGGGAACCATAGGCCTGGAGATAATGGAGGATTTGCCTGAGGCTGAGGCCATAATCGTGCCCATCGGAGGTGGGGGGCTCATCGCCGGGATCGCCGTGGCAGCGAAGGCCGTGAATCCCAGGGTGAAAATCATTGGCGTGCAGCCCGAGGCCTCACCAGCGGCCTATCTATCCCTCAAGGAGGGACGTTGCTATGAGAGGTACGAAGCTGGCCCCACCATTTGTGAGGGCTTAGCTGGGGGCTTCGGCATCGTGCCCTTTCAGATCGCCAGGGACCTCATTGACGAGGTGGTTATCGTCAGCGAGGAGGAGATCTACGAGGCCATTTATACCTTGTTGGACCTGACCCAGTTGGTGGTGGAGGGCTCCGGGGCAGTGGGCATCGCTGCCTTGCTCTCAGGGAAGGTCAAGCTGGAGAGAAAGAAGGTCGTTGTTGTGTTATCAGGGCGGAACATCGACATGGATGTGTTGTTCATGATTATGAGAGGGGTGAGATCATGAAATTGCGCTTGCTCTCGAAAAAGGATGTGGAAAGGGCTGTCCCCATGCGCCAGGCCATAGAGATCGTGAAGGGGGCATTCGCCCAGCTATCGGCGGGGAAGGCGGTGGTTCCCATCCGCACCCAACTGCCGGTGGAGAGGCACCAGGGGGTGGCGCTCTTCATGCCCGCTTACCTCTCGGAGAGCGACGACCTTGCTGTCAAAATCGTCTCCGTCTTCCCTCGCAACCTCGAGCGTGGCCTGCCCACCATCTTCGCCTTGGTGGTGGTCGTGGAGGCCTCGACGGGCCGCCCGCTGGCGGCGATGGACGGAACCTATCTCACCGCCCTGCGCACTGGGGCGGCCTCTGGTGCGGCCACCGACCTCCTGGCCAGAAAGGACGCCCATGTGGTGGCCATCTTCGGCGCGGGGGCCCAGGGCTGCACCCAGCTCCTGGGCGTCTGCGAGGTGCGGGACATCGAGAGGGTCTGGGTCTACGACGTCAACCCTGAGGCGGCGGGGAGGTACGTCCAGGAGATGAGGGGACGAGGGAGGGTTCCAGAGGAGGTCAGGGTTGCCTCCTCCCCCGCCCAGGCTGTGCGCGAGGCGGACGTCATCTGCACGGCCACCACCTCCAAGGCCCCTGTCTTCGCCGATGCCGATCTCAAGGGCGGCGTGCACATCAATGGCATCGGCTCCTTCACCCCCCAGATGCAGGAAATCCCTGAGGAGACGGTCAGGAGGGCCAAGGTGGTGGTGGGCTCG
>CAYQVA010000106.1:0-6350 GCA_964420815.1 uncultured Anaerolineae bacterium | reverse complement strand
GGCCAGCTCCACCGCCTTGACGACATATTCCACCGCCGCCTTCCCGGCCATCGCCGAGACCTTCCCTACCTCCAGCCTCGCCAGCTCGACGTTGGTCAAATCGAGGACATCCATCGTCCCCTGTTCGAAGCGGGCAGCGGCCACTCCAGCGATGGGCCGGATGCCCAGCGGCGCCCTCAACATCCCCTTCGCTTTCGCCAGCACCTCGGCATCCCCGACGACCAGGGGGCGGCAGAGGGCGTATACCCCCTCTGCGGATAGGGCCTTGACCGCGATCTCCGGCCCTATCCCCGCCGCATCACCCATGGTGATGGCGATGAGGGGCTTGGTTTGTGTGAGCTCTTTCCCGATCCATGGCATGCATCGCTTCCCTGACGCATCCTCTCGCCTCTTGAGCTCAGGAGGCGAGAGGATGCGTCATCAGTGCCTTCGCTCCACCACACATTTGGTTAGGGAGCACAACATTAAGCGCGAGGGCATGTCTAAGAAAAAATGCAGATTTCCATCTAGAGTCCAGGAGAGACACTATATAAATTTGGCTCTTCGTCAGACTTGTGAAATACCCCAACATCTAAGGGTATGCTCTCAAGATTCGCCCATGACTAGCCTTTGGTCACAAAGTTTGACGAAGACCCATAAATTTCCCTGGTGGTCAATGAAATAAACGTCTCCTTTATCGTTGATGTGGAGATCTTCCATTTCGGTCTCTATTCTCGTATCGATCACCTTGGTCACCCTCCCGGCTGTGTTAACCCTATAGATAGCCTTGCCCTCATCGTCGCAGGACAGGTAAAGCTCCCCTTTATAGAAGCAACCTCCCTGTACTTTATGTAGGGTTCTATCTAGACGGATACTCCCCTCCAGAGAGGCCTCTGGATCAGAGTAGGAAGAATATACCTTAATCTCTCGACATGGATCAAACTCGCTCGTGTACAAAAGACCACCATCTATCGCTATCCAGGAAAAATGCCTCAGCTCCGGAAGGATGGAATGAGTTTTTACCTCTAGTTCCTGATCAAAAGAGATTACTCTCGGCTCCTTATACATCATATCCTCCAGGGCAGCATAGATGTTTCCCTCATGAAAGTCCAGCCCCCCGATGTGATCGTACCCCATATCCCTTAAAGGAAAATAGCAGTGCTTAACTATCTCCAATCCGGGGGTTAACTTATAGATGTAGCCCTCCCTCCAGATCCAGAGTCTGTAGGGCATCCTCTCCAACCTCCACCAAGTACTGGAGTAATACCAATATCCCTCTCCTGAAGTAATGCCCTGGCCTCCGAATGGGAGATACCCGACTTTAATAACGGATCTATCCATAATCCCATATCTGTTTGTTTCGGAATGTTTTTCCCTATTTTTCGGGCCTTTCCGCAATTGCGGACTCCAATGTGCTGCTGTGGAGGGATAACTTGCTTCTCTTCATAGTCGTGCTGGTGGAGAGCCTGGCAGCGCTGCGTCCTTGGCACGACGGGTACGATCTGAGCTTCCTCCTGGCCATCGCTGTGCTGGGATCTCTGGCGGAAGCCGCGTTCGTGCGCTTTGGCGTCTGGCGCTATGCTAATCCCACTCTCCTAGGCGCTCCCCTTTGACTTTCAGAACGGCCGCCCTGATCGGGGAGCAGCTGGTCCGCACCACCATTTGGGGTTCTGTGCTTCTTACCATTCTAATGGAGGGCACCATTCTGCCTCCAGGAATTCCTCGAAATAACCGGTAGCCTCCCTCCACTCGAAGTCGACCTTCTCCACCACAGCGTTGGGCGGCCCAACATGTAATAACTCCAGCAGTCTCTCCGCCTTCTGGCGCTCCCCCTCGGCCACGCATTCTATCATGCCCTCTCTATGTTTACACACGTAACCCACCAGCCCTAGGCTTTTGGCCTCGCGCGCGACGTAAGAGCGGAAGCCGACCCCCTGTACTTGGCCATAGACGACGGCCCGGAGGCGCACCCTCTCCGTCGGGGGGCCGGGGGTGATGGTTGGTGGCCGTTGTGGCATCCTCTGCGGCACAGGAGTGGGCGTCGGTTCAGCCGTCGCGCAAGCAGCTAATAGCACACCTAAAAGCAGACCGGAAACCATCAAACCGAAGTTGATCTTCATTTCAACACTCCCTTCCTTTGCATGGTATGGGTGATTGTACCATACCTTACTCGATGTTTCAAGCAGCGACTTTCTCCTTGTCAAAAACCCTGACGTGTGTTAAACTTAGCTCGAGGTGGTGTGGGAGGGGAAGCGGCGATGACTCTCATCTACCTTGGCTGCGCCTGGATCGCAGGCATCTATCTCGGCTCGCTGTTGCCTTTGCCGACCGCCTTCCTCTGCCTGCTCGCCCTGTTGCCCTTAGCGATTATCCTCCTCTGGTGGCGGGAGTGGCAGGTCAGACTGCTCAGCGCCTGCCTACTTGCCCTCCTCCTCGGCGCCCTGCGCTATCGCTTGAGCATCCCCCACTTCGACGAGCGCTCGCTGGCCTACTACAACGATAAAGGTCAGGTCACCATCCAGGGCATAATCGCCAGCGAGCCCGATGAACGCGACCGCTGGACTAACTTGCGGATTAAGGCCTCTCGCCTCGAAGACGATGAGGGCTCGCATGGGGTCACCGGCATAGTCCTGGTGCGTGCCCCACGCTATCTTATGTGCGACTACGGCGACGAACTGGAGATCAGGGGGAGGCTGGAGACGCCGCCGGAGTTCGAGGATTTCTCCTACAGGGATTACCTGGCGCGACAAGGCGTCCATTCCATAATGTGTCGCCCTGAAATCGCCCTTCTGGCTAAGGGCAAGGGCAACCCCTTCCTTGCGGCGATCTACGCCTTCAAGCGGCGTGCCCAGGCGACCATCGCCGCCATCATGCACGAGCCAGAGGCCTCTTTGCTCACCGGCATCCTCTTGGGCCTGGAAAGGGGCATCCACGCCGACCTTATGGAATCCTTCGCCCGGACGAGCACCACCCACATTATCGCCATCTCCGGCTTCAACATCAGCGTCGTGGCTGGGGTCCTCTCAAGCTTAGCGAACAGATTGGTCGGCAAACGGCGGTCGTTGTATTTTGTCCTAGTAGGCATCGCCCTCTATACCATCCTAGTGGGAGCCGAAGCCTCTGTCGTGCGGGCGGCCATCATGGGCGGGCTCTGCGCCATCGCCGTCCACTACGGGCGCCAGAGTGATGCCCTCAACTCGCTGGTGGCCGCTGCCACCCTGATGACCCTCCATCGCCCCTCGACCCTCTGGGACCTGGGATTTCAGCTCTCCTTCGCCGCCACCCTCGGCCTGGTGCTTTTTACCCCCATTTTGAGCCGTTGGTTCGAGAGGTTGCTATCCCGCCTCTCTTCAGGGGAAACGGCGAAAGGGGCGATAAGGCTGCTCAACGATGTCCTCATCGCCACCCTGGCCGCCCAGATCACCACACTGCCCATCATCGTCTACCACTTCGGCCAGCTCTCTCTCATAACCCTTCTCACCAACTTCCTCATCCTCCCCGCCCAACAAGGGGTAATGGTTTGGGGAGGGATGGCGGCCATGCTGGGGCTCATCTCCCTTCCCTTGGGGCGGATAGTGGGCTGGGTTGCTTGGTTATTTTTGACCTACACCATCAGGCTGGTGGAGATCACTGCTCAGGTTCCCTACGCCTCGATCAACGTCGGCCGATTCAGCGCTAGCGTCCTTTGGCTCTATTACAGCTTGCTGGCTGGTGCCTTGATCGAAGGGTCGCGGCTGAGGGCGATTTGGGAGCGGCTGGCCCGAAACCTTCCGACGAAGGTGGCCATCGCCGTCCTGGCCCTGGCGGCCCTGTTGACCTGGGTGGCCGCCTTCAGCATGCCCGACGGCAGGCTGCACGTCGTCTTCTTCGATGTGGGCCAGGGGGATGCCATATTTATCGAGACGCCGCTGGGCCAGCAGATACTGATTGACGGTGGGCCGAGCCCGACGACGATCCTGACAGCCCTGGGACGCCAGCTCCCCTTCTGGGATCGCAGCCTGGACCTGGTGGTCCTGACCCACCCCGAGGAGGATCACCTAACAGGGCTGATTCCGGTGTTGGAGCGCTATGAGGTCCGGAAGGTCCTGGTTTCCGGATGGCCTTGTGAGAAGCCTGCCTGCGAGCGCTGGCAGGAGCTGATCGAGCGGAGGGGGATCGAGGTTCAAACCGCCCAAAGGGGGATGAGGATAGAGCTGGGCGGGGGTTTATGGTTCGACGTCCTCCACCCAGGGGCGGAGTTGATGGAGGGCACCGATTCGGACGTCAACAACAACTCGGTCGTTATGCGCCTGGTCATGGGGGATGCCTCCTTCCTCCTCACGGGCGACATCGAGGAGGAGGCCGAGAGGGCCATCCTCGCCTCAGGGCAGATGCTGGCCAGCACGGTGCTTAAGGTCCCTCACCACGGCGGCAAGACGTCGCTAAGCGACGGGTTCCTCGAAGGCGCGAGCCCCCAGCTTGCGGTCATCTCGGTGGGGCGGGACAACCGCTTCGGCCACCCTGCACCCGAAACGCTTCAGAGGTTGGAGGAGAGGGGAATCAGCATCCTACGCACTGATCAAAACGGCACCATCGAGGTGATAACCGACGGAAAACGGTATTGGGTCAAGACGCAGCGCTGAGACATTGACATCTGCTCGTTAGTGTGGTACATTACGTAGGAAATGAGAAAGGGAGATCAATGAACTTGCTGGAGCATCCCTTCATCGCTACCATGAGGCGGAACCATGCTTTGGAGCATGCCACCATCCACATCTTGACCCGGCGCTATCCCCACCTGCACTTTGTGGGGCGAACCACGCCTAAGGGCTTCCACATTTATGGGCCGGTGGATACGGAGGCTGTGGCCGCCGCCGCATCGGAGGCCCTGGCCCGCTTACAGGCGGGTGAGCGTGAGCTGGCCCTCCATCCCCGCTGCGGAACGAACCTGGCTGTGGCCGGCGTCCTAGCCGGCATCTCCTCCTTCATAGCCATGGGGCGCAAGCCCCGCCTCTCCAAGCTCCCCCGGGTCATACTCGCCGCTATTGCCGCCCTCATAGCCGCCCAGCCCCTGGGGATGATGGTGCAGGAATTCGTTACCACCTCTTCACAATTGGCTGACGTGGAGATAAAGGGGGTCACGCGACAGGCAATGGGCAAGATGGTCGTCCATAAGGTGGAGGTCGGTAAAGGTTAGCCATGTTTTACCTGCTCCACGGCGAAGATGAGTTCCGCCGCTCCGAGGCACTGGCGCAGATGAAGAAGAAGATGGGCGACCCGGCCATGGCCGACTTGAACACCGTCATCCTCGATGGCCGCAAGGTCACCCTAGGCGAGTTGATCCACGCCTGCGATGCCGTGCCCTTCTTAGCCGATAGACGCCTGGTGATCGTGAGGGGCTTGCTTGCCAGGTTGGAGTCGGAAAGAGGCAAGAGGGGTGAGGAGACGGATTTCGAGAGGGGGTTGGTGGATTACCTCCAGAGGTTGCCGGAGACCACGCGGCTCGTCTTCCTGGAGGACGAATCCATCGGCGAGGATAACCCCATCCACCAGCTAGCCCTGGCCCATGAGCGGGGCTACGTTAAGGAGTTCAAGCCCCTGCAAGGTGGTCATTTGAGACGCTGGATCGCTCAGCGGGTGGAAAAGAAGGGCGGCCAGATCCTCCCCTCAGCTGTCGAGGAGTTGGCCGCCTTCATCGGGAACAACCTCCGCCTCTTAGATCAGGAGATAGATAAGCTGATGGCCTATGTGAATGGAGCACGCCCTATCAACACTGAGGACGTCCGCCTCCTGGTCAGCTACGTCCAAGAGGCTAACATCTTTGAGATGGTTGATGCCCTGGGGCGGAGGGACGGCGAGAGGGCCATCGAGATTCTGCATGAACTGCTGGACAGGGATGTGGCACCACCCTACCTGCTCTACATGATCACCCGTCAATTTAGGATCATGTTGCAGGTCAAGGAACTAGCAAGGAGGGGAATGGGGCGGCGGGAGATAAGTGAGGCGCTTAAGCTCCGACAATTCATCGTTGACAAAGGGCTGCGGCAAGCGCGAAACTTCTCCTTTGAGCAGTTGGAGGTGGCCTACCGCAAGCTTTTGAAGACCGACATCGCCCTGAAGACCGGCAGGATGGAGCCGGTCCTCGCCTTGGATATGCTGATCGTCGAGTTAAGCGGAGAGGAGGGCGCCACCTCCGCCGAGATATAAGCGAGCAAACCTTCAACGAAACCTCTCCCCGGGAAAATATGAGAGAATGTATGACTAGGGAGAATGGAATATTCCGAAGGAAGAGGTTTCGTTATCAGCGGCGCTTCTTTCCTTTTGCCGTCTTAGATCTGGCAACGCCCAGCCAGAAATGGTTTGGCAAGATATTAACCGCCGTCTTCACCTGT
>CAYQVA010000105.1:0-6412 GCA_964420815.1 uncultured Anaerolineae bacterium | reverse complement strand
TCGGCGAGACCATTTGTCAGAGGACGCCCCTTAAAAGCGATTATTGTGATCTACTGATTTTGAAAGGAGCTAGCTCTCAGCACCCTGTGGTTGCATCCGGACCACCCCAATGCAAGTGCAGTTTTGTAAATCTGCGAAAAGGTGGTATAATCTCAGTAAATTTGATGCCGGTGAGAGTTTCATATGCAGAGAGGAGACACTATGAAGGCGGTCTTTGTGAAGCTGGATTGCCTGCTCGATGGCAGCGGCCCTCCAGAAGGGGAATTGAAGCCCGAAGCCATCGAAGCGATGCAGTTGCTGGCTGAGAGCGGCCTTCTCACCATTGTGATCGCCCCCCGGCCAAGGGGCAGGCCGGCAGGCGCCTCAAAACCGCTCGAGGAGGGGATTGCGCAAAGGGTGGTCGAACAGATCAGTGCGGGGAAAAGAGAGGCATTCATAGCCCTCCATTGTCCCCACCAGCCAGGCGAGGATTGTAGCTGCTGGGGGCCTGAGCCCGGGCTCCTCCGCGAGGCTGCAGCCAGGTTCGATCTCAAATTGAGCGAATGTTATCTAATCTGCGATGCCCTGGCTGATGTGGCTTTGGCCTATGCCGTCGGCTGCCGTCCCCTCCTCGTCCTGGCGGGACGCACCATAGACGAACTCTACGGCGGAAAGGAGCCCCGCTACAAGGACTTCCCCATAACCAGGGACCTGAAAAAAGCCATAGAATACGTGCTCCACGAGGAGGAGACGGCACGCGCATTGGGGCCATTCCCCAAAGCCGCCCCCTTGCCGGAGGAACGGATCGGACGCATGATCCGACCCCTAAGTGTGAAGCGGGTCAGGCAATGGTTGCTTGTCCTCATTTTAGGGGGTCTATGGCTGAGTTTAGGGATAGCATACTTCTTCATCCACCTCTACCGCATCCAACCATTCCCCTGGCAAGCCTGGTACATCACCCTGCAGTTTATCCCCCGTCCCTTACGAGGCCTTCTCTTCCTAACCGGCGGGGGCATCGTGGCCGTGATCGCCCTTCGCCGCTTAGCCTCCTTGAGTGGAGCCAACTCGGCCTCCAGGGAAAGGCATAATATCCAGGACGATATAGACCCCACCAACAGGCGAAGAACCTGATCGGTGCCTTCTATTACGCCATCCGCGACGCCATATCCGCCGTCGGCCTCCCGGCTGTGGAGGTGCACCTCTCCAACATCCACGCCCGCGAGAGGTCCCGTCGCACATCGGTCATCGCCCCTGTCTCTGTGGGCCAGATCATGGGCTTCGGCTGGCGGACTATCTCCTGGGCCTAGAGGCAATACTGAGGTTAATGAATAAGACGGGGAATAAGGGGAACAAAGGAGGAGACCATGATCGAAGCTAAGCGCATTGATCTACACGTTCACTCCCTCTTCAGTGACGGAGCACTGTTGCCCAGCGAGATCCTGCGCCGGGCAGCGACTAAGGGCTACGGAGCCATCGCCATCACCGACCATGCCGATGCCTCGAATATGGATGAAATCCTAGCCAGCCTTTTGCGTTTCGCCCAGGAGCAGCCGGATGACTTCCCCCTCACCTTTATCCCGGGCATCGAGCTGACTCACGTCGCGCCGGGAAGCATTGCCCCTCTAGCTAAGAGGGCGAAGCTCTTGGGGGCGAGGCTCGTCCTCGTCCACGGCGAGACCATCGTCGAGCCGGTGGCGCCGGGCACTAACCGCGCTGCCGTGGAGTGCCCTGACGTGGACATCCTGGCCCACCCTGGCCTCATCGCCCTCGAGGAAGCAAGGATTGCCGCCCAGAACGGCGTCTACCTGGAGCTCACCTCCCGAAAGGGCCACTGCCTCGCCAACGGCTACATAGCCAGGGTCGCCCGGGCGACCGGGGCTAAGCTGCTTGTGAACACCGATGCCCATGAGCCACGCGAGCTGATTGACCAGGCCATGGCTCGCCTCGTGGCAAAGGGGGCAGGGCTGGACGAGGACGAGATAGAAGCCGTCCTGGTCACCAACCCTGAAGCCCTGATCCGGCGAGCCCTAAACCTTTCGAAGTGAGGTCATTATGTTAAAACCACGGACTGTGCGCATTCGCTGTCCCCGCTGTCAGCAGCCCATCACCGTCCAGGTGCGGAGCATCGTTGACGTGGGACGAGACCCAGAACTCAAGGGTCTTTTGCTCCAAGGACGCCTCAACATCGCCACATGTCCTGTCTGTGGAAACGAAGGGACGCTTAATACTCCGCTACTCTATCATGACCCCGAGAAGAAATTGCTCCTCTGTTATGTGCCCATGGAGTCAGAATTAACGCAGGGGGAGAGGGAGCGATTGATCGGCAGGCTAACCGATTCCCTCATCGAATCCCTCCCCCCGAAGGAACGCAAAGGATACCTCCTCCAGCCGAAGGTCATCTTAACCATGCCCAGGCTGATGGAGGAGATACTGGCGGCCGATGGCATCACCAGGGAGATGATCGCCGCCCGAGCGAGGAAGCTAAGATTGCTGGAGCAGCTCCTGGCCCATCAGGATGACGAGGAGTGGTTAAGAAGGTCTGTCAGGGAAAGGCGGGAGCAACTGGACCACGAGTTCTTCCTGCTGTTGAGAGCTTCCATAGATGAGGCTCGGGAGAATGGAGATGAGGAGCTGGCCCAGCGACTGGTGGAACTGCGGGGAAAGATTGTGAGCCTGATTGCTCCCAGGAGGGGAGCAGTCCCTTTGAGGAAAATGACCAGCGAGGAATTGATCCAAAGGCTGGCCGATTGCCGGGATGAGGCTCAATTGAAGAAGCTGATAGCCGCTAACAGGCCGATTTTTGATCAATCGTTCTTCCAAACCCTGTCCACCAGGATCGACCGAGCTAAGGCGGCAGGGAGGAAGAAAGAGGCTCAACGCTTGACGAAACTGCGCGCCAAGGTTCTAAACATCTTGCTGATGGAATGAGAAGGCGACCTGACCGACTATAAGGTGCGCATCCTCATTGCCAGCTGGCAGGCCCTGGCTGATAGCCTGGAGTACGCCCTGTTGATTGGGCGCCGCCCTGGGTTAGCCGGTGGTTTCTAACCACCGGCTGACTTTTCTTTTCACTGCTACAGAGGGCCGTCCCCGCCCCGATTTGCAGGGCTAAATGGCCATCAGGTGGGGCGAGGACGCCCCTTGATAGCGGGTTTTGGTGGCTGGAGAAAGCCAGTGGTTAGAAAACCAGCGGCTGAGGCAGATAGAAGCCCGGAGGGCTTACATCCGGCTTGCTTCCTTCAGCGATTCGAGCACCTCCATCAGTTCCCCTCGCCAGACCTCCTCTCGCCTGCTCAAGGGGAGCCAAATCCGGCCTCGCCCCACCCGAGCCCGAAGGCCTAGGCATCGCTGCAACTGACCCCACTCCCATCGACCCAAAACATCCGCTTCGATGACGATCTGCCCAGCCTCGGTGGAGATGGCCTGCACCCCAGCTTCAGCTGCCAGAACCTTGAGCCGCAGAAGGTAAAACATGTTCTCGACCGGTTGAGGCAGCTCCCCGAAACGGTCCTCCAGCTCTCGGGCCATCTCCTCCACCTGCCTCAGGGTCGTGAAGCCCGCCATGCGCCGGTATAGCCGCAGGCGCAGGGAGGTGTCCGGCACGTAGTCCTCGGGCAGGTAAGCGTCTAGGGGTAAATCAATGGAAACAAGGGGAGCTAAGGGAACTGAGGGGACTGAAGGGGGCCTCCCCTCTCCCCCCTCAGCCCCCTCTTTTAACTCCCGTACCGCCTGAGCAAGGAGACGGCAATATAGGTCAAAACCGACGGCACTGATGTGACCGTGCTGGCGCCGCCCCAAAATCTCGCCGGCACCCCGGATCTCCAGGTCCCGCATGGCCACCCGGAAGCCCGCCCCTAATTCTCTGGCTTCAAGGATGGTCTGCAGGCGCCTGCGCGCCTCATCCGTTAGCTGTCGATGCCCGTCATAAAGGAAATAGGCATAGGCCTGCCTGATACTTCGGCCCACTCGGCCGCGAAGCTGGTAGAGCTGGGCCAGCCCGAAGCTGTCGGCTCGGTTGACGATGATGGTGTTGACGTTGGGGATGTCCAAGCCGCTCTCGATGATGGAGGTGCAGACCAGGACATCTATCTTGCCAGCCACGAAATCAAGCATCACCCGAGCCAGCCTGTCTTCGTCCATCTGGCCATGGGCCACGGCGATGATGGCCTCGGGCAGGAGCTTCCTCAAGCGCTGGGCCATTTGCTGGATGCCCTGGACGCGGTTGTGTACGAAGTAGACCTGCCCCCCTCGATTCAACTCCCGTAGGACGGCCTTGCGGATCAAGGCCTCGTCATACTCGGCCACGTAGGTCACGATGGGCAGCCGCTCTTCCGGCGGGGTGTCAATGGTGCTCATGTCGCGCACCCCCGTCAAAGACATGTAAAGGGTGCGAGGGATGGGAGTGGCGGTCAGGGTCAGGACATCCACCTCGCGGCGCATCTCCTTCAAGCGCTCCTTGTGGGTCACGCCGAAGCGCTGCTCCTCGTCAATGATCAATAGCCCCAGGTCTTTGAAAACCACGTCCTTGGAGAGGAGGCGATGGGTGCCGATGACGATGTCCACCAGCCCGTCTCGCAAGTTCTGAAGTATCTCCCGCTGTTCTCGAGGCGACCGGAAGCGGGAGAGCATCTCGACCACTATGGGGAAGGGCTCCAGCCTTTCCTTGAAGGTGCGGAAATGCTGTTGGGCCAAGACGGTGGTGGGGACGAGAATAGCTACCTGTTTGCCGTCCATCACCGCCTTGAAGGCGGCCCTGAGGGCCACCTCCGTTTTGCCATAGCCCACGTCGCCGCAGATGAGCCGATCCATAGGCTTGGGCCTCTCCATGTCCCTTTTGACATCCTCGATAGCCCGGAGTTGATCGGGCGTCTCCTCATAGGGGAATGCGCTCTCCAGTTCCACCTGCCAGAGGGTATCCGGGGAGAAGGCGTGGCCTTCGATCACCTCCCGCGCCGCGTAGAGCTCCAATAGCTCTTGGGCTATATCCTCCACCGCCCGCTTTGTCCTGGCCTTAACCCGGGCCCAATCGGCTGTGCCCAGGCGATGGATGGTCGGCGGGCGGTCGTTGGCTCCCACGTAGCGGCTGACCCGATCCACCTGGTGGGCGGGCACGTAGAGCTTATCGCCGCGGGCATAATCAATCTGCAGGTACTCCTGCTCCACCCCGTCAACAGTCATCTTGACAAGGCCCCGGAAGATGCCGATGCCGTGCTCGATGTGGACCACGTAGTCGCCGACGGTCAGGTCGGCGAAGAAGGACTCTGGGCTCACCCCCCGCTGGCGAGGTGGGCGGCGGGGCTGCGGCTTCGTCCAGCCGAAGATCTCGGCATCTGAGAGAAGAGAGAGGAGAGAGGAGAGAGGAAAGTCGGCTCCTCCCTCTCTTCTCTCTTCTCTCCTCTCCCTTCTCTCCTTGAGGACCCAGCCCTCATCCAGCACCCCCTGGACGATGGTCAGGCTGCCCGGCGGTGGCGGCACCTCGATCCCCTCGACCGGGGAGACGTATATGCCCCGCTCCTCGAATAGCTCGGCGAGGCGCCGGGCCTGCCTGCTCACTATCACCACTTGCTGCCCTTCCCTGCACATCCTCTGGCAATCGTCCATCAGGCGCTCGAGCTGGCCGCCGTAGCGGGGGCCAGGGAAGAAGGGTAAGGCGCTTTGGACCCTCCCCTCACCCAAGTGGTAGCCCAGCTCTAGGCATCTCCGCTCCTGCAACCTCGGCCATAACTCCTCCCAGGTGAAGTACGGGCGAAGGAAGCCCGCCGGCAGCTCGCCCCCAAGTGTCAGCTCTTCCCGCAGGCCAATGGCTTGCCTCTCTAGGCTGTCAACTGCGGCCTCCAGTTCCGCTAAGTCGTCAGTGATCAACAACGCCTCAGAGGGTAGGTAGTGGAGAAGCATCCCCGGCTCGGGGTAGAGATAGGGGATGAAGAACTCAATGCCCCTAAAGCGCTCGTTCCTCTGCAGCGCCTCGATGTCTCGTTGGAGATTCGCCCTCGCCGGCTCATGGCAGGTGGAGAGATCGAGTTCGCCTAGGATAGGGGCCGCCTCCGCTCCATGGTGGAGCAGGGCCTCGCTGGCCGGGGAGATGGTGACCGCGGGGATGATCTCTTGGGAGCGCTGGGTGGTGGGGTCGAAGAGGCGCAGGGATTCGATCTCATCGCCGAAGAACTCGATCCTCACCGGTTGAGGATTGTTGGGGGGAAAGATGTCAATGATGCCTCCCCGCTTGCTGAAGGTTCCGGGCCTCTCCACGACGCTCTCCGGCTCGTAGCCCAGGGAGTAGAGGAGTTCCACCATCTCGCCCATAGCAACCCTTTGGCCACGCTGGAATCTCCGCAGCCCGGAGCTGAAAACCCTGCGGGGGACGGTCTTCTGCATCAATGCGCGGGCAGAGGTGACTATCAGGGGACAGGGGATAGGGGGTAGGCGATATGCC
>CAYQVA010000104.1:1714-6472 GCA_964420815.1 uncultured Anaerolineae bacterium | reverse complement strand
GGGTCTACTGGAGGATCCCCACCATCGAGGAGTTGGGGCTGCCGGAGGTGTGCAAAGTCCTGGCCTTGAAGCCAGATGGGTTGATCCTGGTCACCGGGCCCACTGGCTGTGGCAAATCCACCACCCTGGCGGCGATGATTGATTATCTAAACGAGAGGGAGCGCCGCCGCGTGGTCACTATCGAAGACCCCATAGAGTATCTGTTCCGGGACAAGAAGTGCTTCATCACCCAGCGGGAGCTGGGTGCGGATACCAAATCCTTTGCCACCGCCCTGAAGCATGCCCTCCGCCAGGACCCTGACGTCATCTTAGTGGGTGAGATGCGCGATCTGGAGACCATTGCCACCGCGCTCACGGCAGCGGAGACGGGGCACCTAGTCCTCTCCACCCTCCACACGCCCAGCGCCCCCCAGGCCATTGACCGCATCATTGACGTCTTCCCCCCGCACCAGCAGGGCCAGATCCGCATTCAGCTCTCGACCACCCTCCAGGGGGTGCTCTACCAGGCGTTAATCCCCAAGGCGGATGGCCAGGGCCGGGTCGTGGCCGTGGAGGTGATGATCGCCACCCCCGCCATTCGCAACCTCATCAGGGAGGCGAAGACCTATCAGATACCCAATGTCATCCAGACCGGCGCGGAATACGGCATGCAGACCCTAAATCAGGCGTTGAGGGACCTCTATCAGAAGGGGCTGATCACCCTTGAGGACGCCTTTGCCAGGTCGAACAACCCCAAGGAGCTGCGGGAGCTGATAGGCGACCGTCTCCGCCGTTAAGCCCCCCTTTCTTCACGCAAAATTCACGCAACTTTCACGCTAATTTCACACAAAAAACCTGAGTTTATGCTATACTATTTGTAGGTTGAAAGACCTCCCTCACCCCTTAGTCCCCTCTCCCTACAGCCGTGGGGAGAGGGGATTGTAGGGGAAGGGAGATGTTGCGTGAGGCACCAAAGGAAGAAAGGAGGGGAGAAAAGCGAGCATCTCGTCCCCGAATCAGCACCTTACAATTGATGGCGGAGGGGCGTTAGAGAACGCCCCGCTCCTCAAATTCGACGCATCACGGTTTGCTGAGGAGCCGGCGCTCTCTGACAAACGCTCACGCGGATCAGTGACGATAGCTGATCTGGAAACGAGCTGAGCGTGAGCGTTTGTCACTAGCGCCGACAGAGGCATCAGAGAACGCTCTACTACATGACCTTATGAAGGAGGTGAAGGTTAGATGTTGAAGAGAATACGTGGTGAGCGTGGCTTCACCCTGGTAGAGCTGCTGGTGGTCCTGGCCATCCTGGCCATCCTGGTAGCCATCGTGGTGCCCAACCTGGCCGGCCTCACTGGAGGGGCCAGGGCAGATGCAGCCCGGACGGAGCTATCCATCGTCCAGACCGCCATGGATACCCTGATGTCGGAGAATGAGGCGGTGACCGTGGAGGCAACAACAGGCTCTCCGGCCCACGTTGGCCCCTATACCCAGGTTACCTACTATTTCGTAACTTCGATAGACCCCATGAGCGGGGAGGAGTTCTATGCGACCGACACCGCCACGCTGAGGCTGCGCACCACGAGCCATGGTACCTACTCCTGGGATACGACCGGCGCGGTCACACAGGACTCATACGCGCCCTAACCATGCCCAAGCTACCGTGCTTTAGCGTCCTGAGGGCCTCGCAGGATGGGGGTGCAGAGGGGCTGCAGGAGGTTTGCAGTCCCTCTGCACAGTTATGGATTGGGCAGCCTCAGTGTATGACAGCTCGCAAGAACGAAGAGATAGAAGATGTTCAAAAGAATGCGAAGTGAGGCTGGTTTCACGCTGGCGGAGCTGCTGGTGGCTTTGGCCATCGTGGCCATCCTCGCCGCCATTGTGGTCCCTAACTTGGCCGGCCTCACTGGAGGGGCCAAGGCAGATGCGGCTTGTGCAGAGCTGTCCGTCGTCCAGACCGCCATGGACACCCTGATGTCGGAGAATGAGGCGGTGTCGGTGGACGCGCGCACTACAGCGGCTGAAGTGGGCCCATATACCCAGGTTACCTATTGGTTTGTAACCGCAATGAAGATCGGTCCTGTGAGCGAAGTGTCCGAAGTGTATGCGAGTGATACCGCTACCTTAAGATTGCGCACCACAAGCACCGGCACCTACACATGGGATAAGACCGGCACGGTCACGCAGGAGTCATATCTCGTGCCCATTCCAGGACCATGACGGTGGAAAGGTCCCCTAGGCTTTGCATTGTCCCTAGGCGACATCCGGGCCCTGCAGGACGAGGATGCGGAGGGGCTAAAGTCATCCAGCCCCTCTGCGTCTTTTGCGCTATAGGCAATGAGAAGTAGAGCGGCTTGCCTAGCCGCTTGAGGAGTGGCATCCCCATGAGGCTTCATCTGCTGTGCGAAAGGGCCATCCGATTCGGGTTGCCGGCCATCGTCCTTCTGGTCCCCATCCTGGTCAACCCCGTCGGCTGCCGCCTCTACAAGCTCCCCAAGATAACCCTCTTCCGCTTCACCACCCTGCTCCTCCTGACCGCCTGGCTGGTGGACCGGATCAACCGCAGGGGGCTCGCCGCCTCGCTACGAAGACTGCTCGCCAGGCCGCTTGTCCTCCCCGCGCTTCTCTTCGCCTCTGTCCACATCCTCTCCACGGTCACCTCGGTGGCCCCCCATCTCAGCCTTTGGGGGTCGTTCATTCGGGTTTATGGTACCTATAACGTCCTTTGTTATGTCGCATTCTTTCTCCTGATAATCCTTAACCTCCACGCCTCAAGAGAACTTGACTGGCTCATCACACTTGCCCTCCTCGCCAGCCTGCCGGTGGCCCTCTACGGGGTGCTCCAGCGCTCCGGCCTCGATCCTATCTTCCCCAAGTATGACTATAGCAGCCGGGTGGTCTCGACTATAGGCAACCCCATCTTCCTCGGCGCTTACCTCATCATGGTCATCCCCCTCGCCTTTGGGCGGTTGCTTGTCAGCCTGCGCGCGCTGCTAGGAGGGAACCATCCTGCCCCATCGCGCCTCTCGATGGTCCTCGAGGTCGTCGGCTATTCGTCACTCCTGTTGCTGCAATTGATGTGCCTCCTCTACACCCAGGCTCGCGGGCCCTGGCTGGGGCTTCTGAGCGGCGCCTTGCTCTTCGCCGTCTTGCTCGCATTGCGGTATGGGATTAAGAAGCTGCTGCTCATGGCTATCGCTGCGAGCGTGGCCCTCATCGCCTTGCTGGCGGCGCTGAACCTCCCCGATACGCCACTGGAGCCGTTTACTGAGTCACCTTATCTATCGCGGCTGGTGATCTCTGATGAGCTGGCAGCGGGCAGGGGCACAGAGTGGGTCAGGTTGCTGATCTGGCAGGGGAGCCTGGAGCTTATCAGGTCTCGCCCTAACATCGGCTTCACGCCCGACCCTTTGAGGCCCCTCCGCCACCTCGTCGGCTACGGCCCCGAGACGATGGAGGTTGTCTTCCCCCAGGTCTATCCCCCCAGGCTGGCCTATGTCGAGGCGCGTGAGGCGGTAATTGACCGCGCCCATAACGAGTTGCTCGACCTCCTGGTTACCACCGGTGTGCTGGGGCTGGCGGCTTTCCTCCTTCTGATAGGGAGCTTCTTCTACCATGGGGTCTCCCTCCTCTGGCGGACGCGCTCCTTCAAAACCCAGGTCTCACTGATAGCCTTGCTCTCCGCCATGTTCGCCCACCTCGTTGAGGCCCAATTCGGCATATTGCTCCCCTCTGCCGAATTGCTGCTCTGGCTCTACCTCGCCCTGGTGAGCGCGATGTATACCGCCGAGACCTCTGAAGCCGACTTGCCCCCTGCTGGGGCAAGCGCAGGCAAGGCTGACCGGTGGCGGAGCCTCCTCTCCTTGCTAGTCGTTTGCATCATCCCCTTCTTCGCCAGCTTCACCAACGTCAACCTCCTCCTGGCCGATGTCTACCTCGCGCAAGGGATAAGGTTTAGGAATGCCAGACAATATGTGGAGAGTATCGCGGCTTATAATCGGGCCATCCGGGTCTACCCCCTCGAGCCCAGGTTCTATCAATACAAGGCATCTGCCTACTACGAGCTGGCCCAGAGCATCTCGGACGATGAGGTGGAGGCCAGGGGCCAGCTCCTCCAGGCCGGAGTGGATGCCTTCGCAAAGGCCTTGGAGATGCAGCCTTTAGACCCAGAATACAACGCCTGTATGGGCAAGCTCTATGGCTACTGGGCGCGGACGGTGGATCCCAGTAAGTTCGAGCAGGCGGTTGAGTTCTACGAGCGGGCGCTCCAACTCAGTCCTCACGATGCCGTCTACCGGAACGAGCTGGGGCGGGTTTACTTCGACGCCGGCCACTACGAGGAGGCGATACGGCAATTGAAGCTCTCCCTGGAGATTGACCCCCAATTCTCCGCCACCCACTACAACCTCGGCTTGACCTACCTCAAGCTCGGCAATAAGGAAAAGGCCAGGGAGCACTTCGAAACCGCCCTGCGCCTCGACCCGAAGTGCGATGAGTGTGCCAGGAGACTGGTATCGCTGCAGGGCGAAGCCAATGCACCTTGACAGATCGGCGATGATGTTATATTTTGTTTAGGTTCTTATATTTAAGGCCGGAGTGCACGCTTTAGCATACCTTCAGCGGACTGAAGCCTGCATTCCTGACGTATCTCTCGCAGCGAAATGCCTAACACTCCGAGAAAGAGATAGATGCCTCACCAGAACTAAAATCAGTAGATCACAATTTACTGCTCAGAGGTGGCGTCCTCGCCGCCGAAACGGGGCGAAGACGCCCCTTTCA
>CAYQVA010000104.1:0-1614 GCA_964420815.1 uncultured Anaerolineae bacterium | reverse complement strand
TACTGCTCAGAGGTGGCGTCCTCGCCGCCGAAACGGGGCGAAGACGCCCCTTTCAAGCCTGAATTGTGATGTACTGAAAATGGCGAGGAGCGAGAAAGCTTCCTTGAAATGTGTGAGGAGATGGGAGCTTATGCCTGTTGATTTCCTATTAGAAACCGAGAGGGAGACCCTTAAGCTGCGGCTTTTGGCCCTCCTGGTGGCCGTGGTGGGCCTGGCCCTCTATCAAACCCGGGTATCCCTTGTCCCCACCTTTCTCCTATGCACCGCTTACCTGGTTTACTCCCTCCTGCTGCGCTCCCTCATCATACCAAGGTTCGGTGGCTCCCGCCTCGTTTACGCCATGATCCTTATTGATGCGGCGACCATCGCGGTGGGCCTCCACCTGGCCGGCGGGATCGGCAACATATTCTTCGTCCTCATGCCCATCTTCGTCGTCTACTACGCCTCTTACCTGGCCTATACCAGCGCCCTCTTCGCCGCCACAGCCATGGGCCTAGCCTACATCGCCCTGGCCATTTTCGAGGGGCAGTTCGATGCCCGCATCATCGCCGCCCAGGTGCTCCTCTTTTACCTGCTGGCCCTGTTCAGCGGCTATCTGGGTCAGAGGTGCATCAGGGAGCGGGCGGAGCGGATGGCCATGCGGGAGGCCCTACAGATGGGGGAAGAAGCCGAGGCCCTGTTGGAGGTGAGCAGGAGGCTGCACCGCAACCTGAGGCTGGAGGCCATCTTGGAGGGGATCGTCCAGTCGGCGCATTTCACCGGCCTACCCCACTGTGCGGTAGCCCTGTGGGAATCCGATAGCGACTCCTTTGTGGGGGTAGAGGGCAATATAAGGCCGAAGGAGGTGGGGTTGAGGCGATGGACCGACCTGGTGGACCGGGCCGAGGAGGGATCGGTTACGGCCCTGGCGATCAAGAGAGGCGGCCCCGTCGTCGCCGATGATGCAGACCTCCCCGCTTGGGTGGCCCGACTGCGTCCCGCTACCTTCCTGGCGGTGCCCCTAGCGGCTAGGAGGGCCCCCATCGGCATGCTCTACCTCTTCGAGATAGGGAGGAGGCATCGGCTGACCGAAGGGGAACTGCGATTTATCCAGGGCTTCGCCAATATAGCGACCATAGCCATCACCAACGCCCAGGTGTATGAGTCGGCGCAGGTGCGCATCGGCCAGCTAGCAGGGAGGCTGCAAGCCGCCATCCAGCGGGTGCACCGCCAGAGGGTGCTGGAGGTAGGCGACATCCACATTGACCTCCTGCAGAGGCAGGCGAGACTGGCGGGCCGCCCTCTAGACCTCTCATCCACTGAGTTTGCACTCCTCCGCCTCTTGGCCGAGAGGGCGGGCCAGCCCGTAAGCCACGAGGCCCTCTATCGCAGTGTCTGGGGCGGCGCCTACGACCACAAGAGCAACGTGGTCAACGTTTGCGTGCATCGGTTACGCCAGAAGGTCGAGGCCGACCCCAGTTCGCCGAAGTACATCATCACCGTCCGCGGGGTGGGCTACATGCTGGTGGACGGCTCCCCTCGCCCAAAGAGGCCCCATTAGAGGAGCGAGTTTTCAATGCTACAGAGGGGCGTCCACGCCCCGTTTCGCGCCGGATTAGACGTGGCGATGACAAA
>CAYQVA010000103.1:0-6565 GCA_964420815.1 uncultured Anaerolineae bacterium | reverse complement strand
AGCTGATAGTGCCTGTGGCCCTGGAGGTTGGCTCCCGCTTCGCCATCAGGGAGGGCGGGAGGACCGTAGGGGCCGGGGTCATCACTAAGATAGAGGAGTAGGAGGGATAAGGGATTTAGGGGATAAGGGATTAGGGGATGGGGGGACTAATCTAACCCTATCCCCTAACCCCTATTCCCTAACCCCCAACACCATGGCAAAGAAGGCTGCGAGGATCATCATCACCCTTGCTTGTACCCAGTGCAAGGAGCGGAATTACACCACAACCAAGAACCGGAGGAATGACCCTGGCCGGTTGGAGCTGAGTAAGTACTGCCCTCGCTGCAGGCGGCACACCCTCCATCGGGAAACGAAGTAGTTGCTGGCAAGCCGTCTCCCACGATGGTCTGCTGGGGGGAACTAGCGAATGGCTGATAGCTTATGGCTAGGTGCCATAAGCTATCAGCCATGAGCTGTCAGGCTATTGGATTCTATGGCATTGGGGAAGGTGTAAGGGTGGTTACGAAGAAGAGAGGTAATCCTATTATCAGGTATCTCAAGGAGACGCGAGCGGAGCTCAAAAAGGTGGTATGGCCGAGCCGCGAGGAGACGGTAAAGCTGACCATGATCGTCATCGCTGTCACCGTGGCGATGAGCATCTCCCTGGGGCTTATAGATTATATCTTCACCAGGCTTTTCGGGCTAATAATCAGATGACGAACAGTCTGGTCATTGATCATAGAGCGACTAGCGAGACCGCTCATCAGATGAGGGACGAATATGGAGCAGCAGGGAGAGAGAGCGTGGTATGTGATCCACAGCTACGCTGGTTATGAGAACAAAGTGAAGAAGAACCTGGAGCAGCGCATCGAGTCGATGGGCATGCAGGACCTGATATTCCAAGTTCTTGTCCCCACCGAGGAGGAGGTCGAGATAAAGGACGGCCAGCGGCGAACGGTGGAGCGGAGGATGTTCCCCGGTTACATCCTGGTGGAGATGATAATGACTGACGACTCCTGGTATGTGGTACGCAACACCCCGGGCGTCACCGGCTTTGTGGGGATGGGCAATAAACCCACCCCCCTGCGCGAGGAGGAGATCGCCGAGATCATGAAGCGCATGGAAGCAGAGGCGCCGCAGGTCAGGGTGCGCTTCAGAAAGGGACAAAACGTCAGGATCATTGACGGGCCCTTTACCGATTTCATGGGCACCGTGGATGAGGTGAATATGGATAAGGGCAAGGTGCGGGTTCTCGTCTCCTTCTTCGGCCGCGAGACGCCCATCGAGTTGGACCTCTTACAGGTGGAGAAGCTATGAAAGAGCAGCCTACAGATTGTTCTGGGATTAATCTGTGAGAACGACCTTTATGGAGGATTGATGGCAAAGAGGGTTAAAGCCATAATCAAGTTACAGATACCGGCAGGAAAGGCCAGCCCAGCCCCGCCTGTTGGCCCCGCTTTGGGGCAGCATGGGGTCAACATCATGGCCTTCTGCAAGGAATATAACGCCCGCACGGCAAGTCAAGCGGGCATGATAATCCCTGTGGAAATCACCATCTACGAGGATCGCTCCTTCACCTTCGTGATGAAGAGCCCGCCGGCCTCTTACCTGCTGAAGAAAGCTGCCGGCATAGAGAAAGGAGCTGGGGATCCAAAAAGGGAGACAGCGGGCACCGTTACCCGGCAGCAGGTGCGGGAGATAGCCAAGTTGAAGATGAAGGACCTTAACGCCCTTGATTTGGCCGGGGCGGAGCGGATCATAGAAGGCACAGCCCGAAGCATGGGGCTTAAAGTGGTGGACTAGTAACCCCAGTAGGCACAAAATCTATCACTGGAAGGAATTAAGTGATGGCCAAGCATGGCAAGAAGTATCTCAAAGCAGCGAGCTTAGTGGATCGGAATAAGGCTTACCCTCCTGAGGAGGCGATAGACCTGGTCAAGAAGACTTCCTTCGTCAACTTCGATGCGACGGTGGAGGCGCACATGCGCTTAGGGGTTGATCCCCGGCACGCCGATCAGCAGGTGCGGGGCGTGGTGGTACTCCCCCATGGGACGGGGAAGAGGGTGCGCATCCTGGTCTTCGCCGAGGGGGAGGCGGCGAAGATAGCGGAGGAGGCCGGCGCCGACTACGTGGGCAGCGATGACCTTATCGAGAGGATCAAAGGGGGTTGGCTGGACTTCGACATCGCTATAGCTATCCCTCAGGTGATGGGGAAAGTGGGACGGATGGGCAGGATCCTAGGCCCCAGGGGGTTGATGCCCAATCCTAAGGCGGGGACCCTCGTCCCTCCTGACGACCTCCCTCGGATCATCAAGGAAGCGCGCTTGGGCCGGGTCGAGTTCAAGGTTGACAAAACCGCCAATATCCACGTCCCTATAGGCAAGGTCAGCTTCACGAAGGAGAAGTTGCTGGAGAATTTGACGGCCCTGGTGGAGGCCGTCCTAAAGGCCAAGCCCAGCGGGGCCAAAGGGCAATACGTAAAGAGGATAGCCTTGACAACCACCATGGGGCCGGGGATCAAGCTGGACATACCCCAGACCCTGGCGCTCAAGGCGGCCTAAAGCTTATTCTATAATCTCATAGGCCAGAGACAGCGGGTGCGCTTTGGACGTGTTCGCTCGCTTTAATCGTAAAACTTTCCTTATGGGCGAGCGAACACGTCTAGCGCTTAAATCCATGGCCCGCCGAGGCGAAGACGATTGTAGAATCGAGACTATCTCTTTTCTAGGTCTTTGTGTCGGCGGGCACAAAGACCTTTTTATTTCGAAGGGAGGAAAGGATTTTGGCTATCTCAAGGGAAAAGAAGGAAGAGATCGTGGCGGACCTTATCGCCAAGTTCTCCCGCAGCAAGGCAGCGATACTGACAGACTACCGTGGCCTGTCGGTTGCTGAGATCAGCCAACTGCGCAACAAGATACGGGAAGTGAAGAGCGGCTACCATGTGGTCAAGAACAGGCTAACCAAATTGGCGATGGAAAGGGCGGGGCTGCCCGTGCCGGAGTCGCTCCTTATTGGACCGACAGCCATTTGCTTCTGCTATGAGGATGTCGTTGCCCCGGCAAAGGTGCTGGTAGAGTTCGCTAAGGAATCGAAAATCCTTTCGATCAAGGGAGGGCTGCTAAGCGGCAAGCTCGTCACCGCCGAAGATATCTCAGCCTTAGCGGCCCTGCCCTCCCGGGAGACGCTGCTCGCCCAGGTGATAGCGGGGATGCAAGCGCCGCTCGCCGGCCTGGTCAACGTCCTGAGCGGGCCCATGCGGGCCCTGATCTACGTCCTTCAGGCCCGCGCAAAGCAACTGGAGGCATAAATGGCTTATCGCCTATCGCGGATCACATATCGCAGAATGAAGCGGGCAATAGGCGATAAGCGATAGAGTGAAGCGGGCGATAAGCCATCTGCCGAAAAGAGGAGGTGATATTCGTGGCTAAGAAGACGAAGATGGAGGAGATCATCGAAGCCGTGGAGAAAATGACCGTCCTAGAGCTTTCCGAACTGGTGAAGGCCTTGGAGGAGAGGTTCGGCGTCACCGCTGCTGCGCCGGCGGTGGCCGTCGCCGCCCCTAGTGCTCCGGCCGCAGAGGCGCCCGTCGAGGAGGAGAAGACCGAGTTTGACGTCATCCTCAAGGAGGTCGGCCCAAAGAAGATCCAGGTGATCAAGGCGGTGCGCGAGCTCACCGGGCTTGGGCTGCGGGAGTCGAAGGACGCGGTTGAGGGGGCGCCGACCCCCATCAAGCAAGGCGTCAGCAAGGAAGAGGCGGAGGCGTGTAAGGCCAAGCTAGAGGAAGCTGGCGCCACGGTGGAGATCAAGTAGCATCGGCTTCCCTAATTGAAGGGTTAAGGGGGCCTTTTGAGGACTGCTCCTTCCATGGCAAAAATCCCCTTGCCAATCCCTTCAAAAGGCGGTAAAATAGGCTGAGGGAGCATTATGTCGGTGGGGGATGCCAATGGACCTATTCGAGTATGGCCGTAGGGAGGAGATAGCTAGAGAGGCGCCGCTGGCCGCGCGGATGAGGCCCCGCACCCTGGAGGAGTTCGTCGGCCAGGAGGAGATCGTGGGGCCGGGACGCGCCCTGCGTCGTGCCATCGAGAAGGACCAGCTATCCTCGGCCATCTTCTGGGGGCCGCCGGGCACGGGCAAGACCAGCCTGGCCATGATCATCGCCAACACTACCCAAGCCCATTTCGCCGCCATCAGCGCCGTGACGGCCGGGGTCAAGGAGATCCGCGAGCTCATCGCCCAGGCAAAGCAGCGCCGCAGCCTCTATGGGAAGCGCACCATCGTCCTGGTGGACGAGATCCACCGCTTCAACAAGGCCCAACAGGACGCCCTCCTGCCCTATGTCGAGGATGGGACGATAATCCTCATCGGCTCGACGACGGAGAACCCATATTTCGAAGTCATATCCCCCTTGGTCTCGCGTTCCCGGATATTCCAGCTCAAGCCCCTTAGCGAGTCGGAGCTGGAGGTCATCCTGCGCCGGGCCCTGGCCGACCCGGAGCGCGGCTACGGGAAGCGGCGGATAGAGATAGACGACGATGCCCTGCAGCACATCATCACCGTGGCCGGCGGCGACGCCCGGGTGGCCCTCAACGCCCTGGAGATGGCCGTGGAGACGACTAAGCCCGACGACGATGGCGTCATCCACATTGACCTGAAGGTGGCCGAGGACTCCATCCAGCGCCGGGCCCTGGTCTACGACCGTGAGGCCCACTACAACACCGTGTCGGCCTTCATCAAGAGCCTGCGGGGGAGCGACCCCGACGCCGCCCTCTACTGGCTGGCCAAGATGATCTACGCCGGCGAGGACCCCCGCTTCATCGCCCGACGCATGATCATCTTCGCTTCCGAGGACGTGGGCAACGCCGACCCCCAGGCGCTGGTGGTAGCCACCTCCGCCGCAAATGCCCTAGAGTGGGTGGGGCTGCCCGAGGCCCAGTACAACCTGGCCCAGGCAGCCATCTACCTGGCCACGGCTCCCAAGTCGAACTCCACAGGCGCCTACTTCAAGGCCCTGGCCGATGTGGAGCGGGAGGGGAAGGTGGAAGTGCCCGGTCATCTTAAGGATGCCCACCGCGACGCCGAGGGGCTGGGCCACGGCAAGGGCTACAAATATCCCCATGCTTACCCTGGCCATTATGTCCCCCAACAATACCTCCCTGACGGACTGCGGGGCCGCCGCTACTACGAGCCTACCGACCAGGGATACGAAAGGGTGATAAAAGAGCGGCTGGAGAGATGGAGGAAGGAACTGAGGGAAAGGAGGGAAACAAAGGGGAAAGCCCGGGAAATTTCAGAGGGCGGATAACAGATCACAAGGAGGAGAGATGCTCACGAGCAAATTGTGGCGCGGCCTCTTGGGAGGCGCGCTTATTATTTTTGGCAGCGTCGTTCTCGCAGCCGACCCAACTTCACTGATAGCCTCGCCCAAGCCAGAGCTGGCCTCGCTGCTTACGGCGGGCTTCGCCCTCCTGATCCCCATCGGCCTCACCCTGATGGCCGTCGGTGCCTCGCCGGAGAAAAGGGCCGTGGATGTAGCAATGATGGCCTTGATAGCCCTCTCTCTGGGTCTCATCGGCTACGCCCTCATCGGCTTCGGCTTCCAGTTCGGAGGGATAGGCCTGGTCTCCGATCTGGAGGGGGTCGAGGGGCTGATCCGCGAGTGGTCACCCCTGGATGTGGCCTGGGGGCCCGGCTGGGGGGCGCTGGGCCTGGACGCCTTCTTCATCCTGGGGAAAGACTACACCGCGGGAATCCTCGCCCTCTTCCTCCCCCAAGCAGTCCTGGCTGTCACGGCGGCCCTAATCCCTGCGCTGGCCCTCGCGGGGCGGGTCAGGCCCTCTGCCATCGTCCTGGCCATCCTCCTGGTCTCGATGGTCACCTACCCCATCTTCGGCAACTGGGCCTGGGGTGGCGGCTGGCTGGCCAACCTAGGCATCAATCGCGAGCTGGGGCACGGCTTCGTTGACTTCGCTGGCACGATGGTATTCGCCGTCGGGGGGATGACCGCCCTGGCGGGGCTGCTTGCCTTCGGACTCAAAGAGGAGAGACGAAAGGGACCAGCCACCCTCCCCCCAACCCACTTCCCCCTGCTGATGATCCTGGGCGCTCTGCTGGCCATCGTCGGCTGGCTCGGCCTGGCCATGGGTAACCCCCTCGCCACCCACGACCTCTCCTCCCCTCTGATTTTGGTAAACGTCCTCATGGCCGCGGCTGGGGGGACGATCCTCGCTGCTCTCTACACCTGGTTCGCCACAGGCAAGCCGGACCCGCTGCTTACGGCGCGGGGGACGGTGGCTGGGCTTGTCGCCGTCAGCGCCTCCTGCCCCTTTGTGCCCACCTGGGCAGCAGCGGCCATCGGTGCCGTTGCCGGACTCATCGTCCCCTTGGGAACCTACGTGGTCGAGCGGTCGCTTCGGCTCGACGATGCTACCGGCGCCATCGCCACCTATGGCCTGACCGGCATCTGGGGGCTTCTGGCCCTGGGCCTCTTCGCCGATGGGCGTTACGGTGCGGGTTGGAACGGAGTAGGGGCGGCGGAATACCTGGGCATCGAGGGGCAGGGGGTCTCCGGTGCCCTCATCGCCCC
>CAYQVA010000102.1:0-6592 GCA_964420815.1 uncultured Anaerolineae bacterium | reverse complement strand
AAACTGGCGCAGGGTCTTTCGATAGCGGGCATCCGGCAAGATGGAGGCGAAGGGGCTGTGAATTTGTCCAATGCAGCTTTGAGGCGCTTGAAATCCTCCAGAATTTCTGCAATACTTCCCATGGCTCTGCCCTCCCGGGGAGTGATTTCTCCCTAAAATTCCGGGAGCAGAGCCGCTTCTTCTTGACAATCGAGTTATGGATAATCACTACAAGATCTTCGAGCATAACGTTTACGCCTTTTCTACGTCATATAGGATGAGACGGGCTTTAAAGGAGGGCCACTTTCACCGGTGGAAGACGAAAGGCTTTTACTCGAACGAGCTAAGGAGTATGACCAAGCTGCCCTGGGTGAGCTTTACGACCGTTATGGGCCGCGCATCTACAGCTACATCTACTATCGGCTGGGCGATACCAGCTTAGCGGAGGACTTAACTGCCCAGGTCTTCCTGAGGATGCTGGAAGCCATTAGGGCCTCCAGGCCCTGGCGCGACTCTTTCTCGGGATGGCTTTACCGCATAGCTCACAACCTCATCGTTGACCACTTCCGCCGTCAAGCCCAGGAGGGTTGCATGCCACTTGAGGAACAGCTTGTCGCCGCAGAGGACAACACCGCAGAAGCGGTGGAGAAGCGCTTGACCCGGCGGCAACTCAGGGCGGCCATCAACCGTCTGAGCGAGGATCAAGCTCAAGTTGTTGTCCTCAGGTTCGTCGAGGGCTTGAGCGGTGCCGAAATAGCCAGGATAATGGGCAAATCGGAAGGGGCAATCAGGGCGTTGCAATATCGGGCTATAGTCAACTTGCGCCGCTTTATGGAGGAGGATGGGGATGGCAGGGGAAGTTGAATTCGCCTTCGACGAGTGCCTCTATCGCATAGCTAAGGGCGAGCCCCTAGAAGCTTGCTTGGCCAGCTATCCAGAGTGTGCGGCCGAGCTTGAACCCCTCCTCCGAACGACGCTCGAGCTCAAGGAGCTGAGAGAGGAAGTGCCCGCTGCAAGCTTGGCCGCCGTGCGCAGGCGCTTCTTAAAGGAGGCGGCCCGTCTGAAGAAGGAGACCGAGCGGCAATGGGCAAGAAGGCGGCTTGATAACATTTCCTCGGCGCTGGGCGGGTTCTTCCTGAGGCATAGTTGGGCCCCGGCGTCGTTCATCGCCCTCCTCCTGCTCGCCCTCTCGGTATGGGGGACGGTGGCCGTATCGGCGAGGAGCCTGCCCGGCGACCCACTTTACCAGGTGAAGTTGACCGCCGAGCGGGTGCAATTGCTCCTCGCGTTCGACCCTGCGACCAAGGTTCAACTTGAGGAGGAATTGGCCCAGAGGCGGCTGGACGAGGCGCGGGCCGTCGTGAGGAGACGGCGGACGGCCAGGTTAACGTTCGGTGGCGTTATAGAGCGGGTCGGCGAGGAGAGGTGGGTAGTAAGTGGCCTGACCATTACCTTAGATAAGGATACTATCCTCGAAGGGCAGCCTAGCCCAGGAGCCCCGGTGGAAGTGGAGGCCCTCTCGCCCGGCGATGGTTCCCTAAAAGCTAAAAGGATAAGGGTGATGGGCAGCGCACCCTCTCCGTCAACCCCAACGCCGGAGCCCACCGCGACTCACCAACCAACCGAAACGCCCCATCCCACTGAAACTCCAACAAGGCCTCCCACCCCTATGCCCACTGAGACGCCACACCCCACGGCGACGCACACCCCCACGATGACGCCCCACCCCAGGGAGACGACCACGCCTACGCCATCTCCAACCTCCACGCCAACCGCCACTCCATCCCCCTCTCCTACTCTCACCCCCGCTCCGCCGCGGGAAATAAAAGTGAAATTCGAGGGAGCCATCGAAAGCATGGATGAAGCCGGCGGCATCTGGGTGATCGGCGGGAGGACGGTTGCCGTTAGCGCCAGCACCACAATTGACGAGCAAGAGGGGAAGGCCAAGGTCGGGGCATGGGTACGGGTCAAGGCCATCCGTCGGGACGATGGCTCCCTCTTGGCCATCCGCATTGTCGTCAGGCGGCCCGCCGAGGCCCCAGGGGAACCGATGGAGTTCAGCGATGTGATAGAAAGCATCGGCCCCACCGCCTGGGTAGTGGGCGGTAAGACCGTCCTCATAGAGGAGAGGACAACCATCGAGGGCACCCCGCAGGTTGGCTGGCTGGCCAATGTTAAGGCCATCCGCCGGCCGGATGGCTCCATCGTGGCAACCGAAATCGCGGTGAAGCCGCCTGAGGAGATGGAGGTGGAGTTCGAAGGAATCATCGAGAGCCTGGGCGAGACCTCCTGGGTCATTGATGAAACGACGGTGCTCATAGATGCCGAGACGGTCATCGAGGGTTCGCCCGCCGTGGGTCTCAGGGCAGAGGTGAAGGCCCTCCTCATGCCCGACGGCTCCTTGCTCGCCCGTAGAATTAAAGTGAAGGAGGAATAACCATGAAGAAGTTCAGCCTAACGGCAGCCCTGGTGGTGATGCTCCTTGCGGCTTTCGCTTCGCTGGGGGTCATCGCACCTGCTGCGGGGATGACAGGCCAGGGGGGAGAGCATACGCACACACCTGAGCCTACCCATACGCCTCATCCTGCTCACACGCCCGAGCCTCCCCATACACCCGAGCCTGCCTTCACACCCTCTCCCCAGCCTGCCCATACGCCCCATCCTACCCATACGCCGCATCCCACCAAGACGCCTCACGGCAAGGTCAAATTCGAGGGCATCATCGAGAGCCTTCCTTCCGAGTCTTACACTGGCGAATGGACGATCAGCGGCGTGACGGTGATAGTTGATGCCAACACGGTCATCGTTCCGGAAAATGTGGTGCCTGAGGTCGGTGACTGGGCAGAGGTCAAGGCAACCCGTCAACGTGACGAATCCTTGCTGGCTTTCCACATCAGGGTCGTGAAGCCAAGGGAGAAAGGTGTCCAACCGCTCGAGTTCAAGGGGGTGATCGAGAGCCTTCCCTCAGAGCCCCACAGCGGCGAGTGGGTGATAAGCGGCATAACGGTTACGGTTGATGCCGAGACGCTCATCGTTCCAGAAGGTGTGGAGCCCGAGGTGGGAGACCTGGCAAAGGTCCTGGCTTTCCGTCAGGCCGATGGCTCCTTGCTGGCAAAGAAGATCAAGATACATAAGCCCGAGCTCGGAATCGAGGTGGAGTTCGAAGGTGTCATCGAGAGCATCCCCGAGGACTTCTTGGGCCAGTGGGTCATCAGCGGCATAACGGTGACGGTCAACATTAGCACAACCATTCAGGGGACTCCCCAGGTTGGCCTGACGGTGGAGGTCGAGGCGCTCATCCAAGTGGATGGCTCGGTCCTGGCCACCAAGATCGAGGTCGAAGAGTTCGAGGAGGTGGAGTTTGAGGGTGTCATCGAGAGCATCCCCGAGACCTTTTTTGGCCAGTGGGTCATCGGCGGGGTGACGGTCACCGTTAACGAGAGCACTTTCGTTGACGAGAGCAAAGGGGTCGCCCAGGTGGGGATGTGGGCCGAGGTCAAGGCCGTCCGTCAGCCTGATGAAAGCCTGTTGGCCATCAGGATCAAAGTGGAAAGGTCAAGGAGAGGGCTTCCTCCAGGTCAATGAGCCCATCTTGGCCACGGGGATCGACGTTAAGGGGATAGCTAAGGCTGTAACAGGGTAGGGATACCGGATGCAGGCGAGCGAACTCTGCATCCGGTATCCCCTGCCCCTTACAGGGAGGGCGAAACGTGAGGAGAATTTTACCAAACTGGCACGTGGCCTTGCTCTCGGCCTGTCTTGCGCTCGCCCCTTTGTTCCTGAAAGGGGGAAGGGCTGGCTCCTTGGATTTCACCTGGGCCGAGCCCATCAATATCTCTAACACGGCGGCCGACTCCCATAGCCCAGCTATAGCCGTGGATGGAAATGGGGTTGCCCACGTTGTCTGGGAGGATGGCGGCGAAATATACCATAGCTACGGAAGCGATGGGTCGTGGTCGGTGCCCGCTCGGGTAGCCACAGGGGAGGAGCCCGCCATTGCCATTGATGGTTCCAACACTCCTCACCTCGTCTTCTCAAACGAGATAGGTGGTAATTACGAGATTTATTATTGCTTCTGGGACGGGAGCGCCTGGTCACTCCCTCGCAACGTCTCCGACACCAGTGGTGGTTCCTTCGCCCCAGACATTGCGTGGGCCATGGACGGCACCATCCACGTCGTCTGGGCCGATAACACCCCCGGTTACAGCGTCATCTACCACGCCTATTCCACCGACGGAATCTCTTGGGTCAGTGCTCCCATACCTAGTGCCACTGGCAGCGCGCCCTCCGTTGCCCTCGGCAGCGATGGGTTAGTGCACTTGGTCTGGCAGGAGAGAGATAGCCCCACAAGCCCTTACGAGATTTACCATTGTCAATGGGATGGCGAAGCATGGTCGCTGCCTGAGAACATATCCGACACGCCTGATGACCATTCCATCGCCGCTGATATAGCTGCGGCTGACGACGGCACCGTTCATCTTGTCTGGCAGGAAATGGTGGGAGGAAAGTTCGAGATCTATTATAGCGGCGGGGAAGGCGGATTCTGGTCGTTGCCGGAGAACATATCTGAGACCCCTGCCGATTCCTATCTCCCCCGCATAGCCATTGACGGGGATAACAACCGCCACGTGGCGTGGGACGAGGGCAGCGTGCTTCTCTACCGTCGGTGGCAAACCGAGGCATCCGATTGGTCGAATGTAACGGGTATTGGCGATGACCCCCATGGGATAGCCGAGGTGGCCTTATGTGTCGATGCCGAAGGGACAGTGCATGTCGTCTGGGCCGAATTCGTGGCCGCTAACAATTGGGACATTTACTATAGCTATCAAACCCCGGCACCGACCCCTTCGCCCACAGCGACGCCGACTTCCTATCGGATTCACCTGCCTTATATCTTCCGCAATTATCTTGATGAGGCTGCGTCAAACCCCGTGGAGGGAGCGTTTGCCGACTCTTCGACACGATCCCGAGTCGTCCCAGGACACCAGAGTCCTCCACCGGTCCTTGGTTCGCTTTCCTCTTCGGCCACTTCTTGGACGGAGGCCCTCAACATTTCCCACACGGAGAAGAACTCTCAGGCGCCGTCCGTGGCCGTCAAGGACCTCGTCCACGTCGTTTGGGAGGAGGAAGGCGAGATTTATCACTGCTATGGGAGCGGTACCTCTTGGTCGGAGCCTGCGCGGGTGGCCACGGGGGAGCGCCCGGCCATAGCTATTGGCGGCGACGGCATTCCCCACGTCGTCTTCGCCAACGAGACTTTCGACAACTATGAAATATATCATTGCCGCTGGGACGGGAGCGCTTGGTCGCTCCCCCGCAACGTCTCCAGCACCAGCGGTGGCTCATATGCCCCCGACATAGCTATCGCCCCTGATGGCACCATCCACGTCGTCTGGGCCGATAACACCCCCGGTTACAGCATCATCTACCACGCTTATTGGAATGGAACCTTCTGGATAAACGGGCCCATACCTAGCGCCATCGGCGGTGCACCTTCCATCGCCATCGGTAGCGACGGGATAGTGCATACAGCTTGGCAGGATAGGGACGAGCCGGGAGCTCCCTACGAGATTTATCACAGCCAATGGGATGGCGAGGTTTGGTCGCTACCGGAGAACATATCCGACACGCCTGATGAGCATTCCATAGCCGTTGATATGGCTGTGGCCAGCGATGGCATCACCCATTTGGTTTGGGAAGAAGGAGGGCTCAATAGCGAGGTCTTTTACAGTGAAGGGCGGATCAGCTTTTGGTCGGTGCCGGGAAATGTTTCCCAGACCGCTGCTGATTCCTACCTCCCCAGCATCGTCGTTGACGTCTGGAAGAATCGCCATGTGGCGTGGGATGAGAGGGTTCGGCTCCTTTATCGTCGAGGGGGGGTAGCTCGTTCCGATTGGTCGGTGGCAGCGAGTATCGCTGAGGATTCCACCGAGATGGCCGATGTTGCCATCTGCGTGAAGACTAATGGGGAACTCCACGCTGTTTGGGCTCATCGCATCACCGCTGCCAACTGGGACATCTTCTACAGCAATCGGCCATCAGAGTTATCGTTTAGGATTTATTTGCCCTTCATTTTCCGAAATCGCTGAGTTGTAAGCTTATCTGGCGCTTGGGCCAACGACCACCCACTCTGAACCAGGCCTCGAAGCGGATGGGAAGGCGAACGAGAGGCACAAAGTCCTCCGGCAAGACCTCCCTCTTCTTGCGAGAGAAGGGCACAAGGAGGGTGCGGTTGTGACGGAGACGGATGATGAACTCCTCATCGAGACGGACGATGTAATGGAATGTCTTCTCATCGTCGAATTGGCTATCGCAGACGAAGCGCAGCTTATGGCCGCTCAGGATGGTTTTGCTATAGCGGATGGCCCTGAAGATCTCCCTGTTAAGGCTTAAGAAGTCGGCCTCCTGGTAGGAGATGGTTCTGGCATAGGTTAACCCCACCCTGTCTTTAGCAATGGCCAAGGCGGCCAACTGGTTGTAGCCCGGAACCAGGCCCTTGCGGAGGCGAGGGCCTGTGCGGCGGCCCGTGGCTTTGAGGGTGCAAAGGCCCTCAAAACGATAGCCGTAGGGCTTCTCCAGGTTGGAGAAGTCGAGGGCGACCAGGATGTACTTG
>CAYQVA010000101.1:0-6653 GCA_964420815.1 uncultured Anaerolineae bacterium | reverse complement strand
GGCTGCTGTAGACCGCGGAGGCCGGCCAGGTGGCAGCTATCCGCCGTGCAGCCGCCTCCGCCTGGGCCAAACCCACCTCGTTAAGGGGGAGGTCGGCCCTCCCACGAAACCGCTCCACCCTGTTCCACTCGGTTTGTCCGTGCCTGACGAGGACTATTCGCGTCAATCGGTCAGCCATATTACAAATCGTATGCCAAGAAGATAGCTGTCCCCCGATCGGGGCCATCAGGTGGATAGCGGGCGTTGTCGAAACCACAGATGCGGAAGCCCATCTTGAGGTAAAGGATCAGCCCAGGGTTGGCCGCCGAAGCCTCAGCCAAGAGGGCCCGCATGCCGTTCTCGCGGGCGAAAGCGATGCCTCGCTCGACCAGCCGGGTGGCGATACCCCAGCGCCGGTAGCTGGGCAGGACAAATATCTGGTTGAGGCTGGCCGTCCCCCTCTGGCGATCGAGGGTGACGCCGCTGAAGCCGACGACCTCGTCTCCATCCACGGCCACGAAGAGGGCACTATCCTCCGCCGTAACGTAGCCCTCGTAGTCACGGCCTCCCTCGAAGTCGTATTCCTCGCTTATCCGGGCCACCACCTTCGCCTCCTCGATGGTCGCCGCTCGGCAGACGATGGCCCGGGCCTTCTTCCAATCGCGCAGGGCCTGGTAGTGCGACCGGAAGGCGATCTCCTCGGGCAGCTCGTCAGGGGCGAAGAACCTCACCTCTAAGGCATCGTCCCCGGCCTTGAGCTCGCCTCCCACGACGTGAGCGGAGTAGATGATCAGAACCCCTCGTCCGTGGACATCGCTTGTGAAGGAGTAGACGCCTAGGAGATCATCTAACTCGACCTCCAGCCCTGTCTCCTCCCGACACTCGCGGATAGCCGTCTCCTCGATGGTCTCGTCGTACTCTGCGAAGCCTGAGGGGAGCCCCCAGTAACCGACACGGGGCGCCACCCCCCGGCGCACCAGGACCACCCGGCCATCGTCCTCCACTAAGACTCCAGCGGCCACCTTGGGGTTGATGTAGAAGATGAAGCCGCAAGCCTCGCAAACCAGCCGCTTCCGCTTATCAACAAGCTTCTCGACCAATCTGCCGCCGCATTGAGGGCAGAAGTTCATCTTCCCTACCTCGCTAAAATTGCGTCGTGCCCGTGAAATTGAAGCCCCCGATCTTGAGGGCGGGGACGCGGATGGCCCCGAAGAAGGCCCGCTCCAGTTTGGTCGTCCTGCCAATCATCTCCACGCGGGAGAGGGCCTCCAGGATACTCTGGGTGAAACGCAGGTTCTTTATGGGGCGGGCGATATCGCCGCCCTCGATGAGGAAGGTGCCATCGCGGGTCATGCCCGTGATGATGGTCTTCAAGGGGTGGACGGGGTTAGTGTACCAGAAGCGGGTCACCCATATCCCCCTCTCCGTCGAGGCCAGCATCTCCTCCTTGGTCGCCTCGCCCGCCCCCATGAAGAGGTTGAGTGGGGTGGGCCCATAGGTGTTAGGGGCAGGCAGGGCGTGGCCCGTAGACCTCTTCCCCTCCTCCCGGCCGGCGGTATAGGAGTCGTAGACCACGGCCTTGGCGATGCCCCTCTCGATGAGGTTGACCCGTTGCTTGGGGACCCCCTCGAAGTCGAAGGGGAGGGGCAGCCCTTTGGGATCAAGCCCATCGTCCCATATGGAGATCCTCTCGTCCACTATCCTCTCGCCGAACCTATCGCACATGAAGCTGCGCCTCTCCTGGACGGCCAGGGCGCCGAAGCCGAGGTGGCTGAGGTGGAGCAGGAGGTCGGCCACGGCGTACTCCTCCAGGATGACGGCGTATTGCCCCGGCTCGATCTCCTGGGGCCCCCTGCTCCTGATGGCTTTCCTCACTGCCTCGCTCGCCACCGCCTCCGGGTCGATCTCGGCCACGTCCAGGGAGGTGGCGTTGGCATAGCCTGAGCTGCTGTCGGACATAATCACCGTGTTGAGATCGGCCAGGGTGGTGGGGTAATAGGCGAAGATGCCCAGTGAGTTGGCCACGGCGAGTTCGTAGGTGGATGTGGTGAAAGCGCCGGAGGCCGTCAAGCCCTTCTCTTTAGCCAGCTGGCATATCACGCTCACCGCCCTGGCCCTCTCCTCCGGGGTGAAGGCCGCTGTCCTCTCGATGAAGCCATTGACCTTGGGGAGGGGCGCTGGCTCCGGCAATGAGATGAAGTCCGGGTTCTCATGCTGAAGGCTGGCTATCGTCATGGCCGTCTCCACCACCCTTTGGAGGGCCTCATCGCCCAGGTCGTTGGTTGAGGCCACGCCAATCCTCTTGCCCACCACCACGCGCACGCGGAGTTCGGCGTTGCATTCGGCCACATTCTGATGGATGTATGAGTTGGCGAACCTGGTGAGCCCGCTATCCTCGCCGAGAAAGAGGACCTCCGTCTGGTCGGCGGTGGATAGGGAGAGGATCTTGTTCGTGATCATGCGGATTTTTTGCTCGCCTAACATCTCATCTCCTTTGAATTAGAGGCTAGGGGTTAGGGGCTAGGGGTTAGGGATTAGGGGTTAGGGGAGGCATATCCCGATAGTTCACTAATCCCCTACCCCCTAATCCCTACTTGCTAATCCCTACTTGGACATTCCTGAACCGCGCCGGCGCCGTGCCGTGGCCCACGTGGGCTATCTGCGAAGGCTGCCCCTTTCCGCAGTTGGGCGTCCCCCAGACGCTCCAGTGCTTCTCGTTGCAGACGGCATCGCAGGAGGCCCAGAATTGGGGGGTGATGCCGGTATAGGTGGCGTTCTTGAGCATCTGGCCTAGCTTTCCTCCCTTGATCTCATAGGCTATCTCCACCCCGAACTGGAAGTTGAGGCGCTTATCGTCTATGCTCCAGCTCTTATTGGTCTCCATGTAGATGCCCTCGTCGGTGTCGGCGATAAGGTCGTCGAGGTCCCACTCCCCCGGCTCCAGGTTGATGTTGGTCATGCGGATCAGGGGGATGCGGTTCCAGCCATCGGCCCGCATGGCGCCGTTGCTGCGGCCATCGTTGAGCTGCGGCAGCAGGCGTGCCGTCTCCCGTGAGGTGAGGTAGCCGACGAAGATGCCCTCCCGCACGATGGGCACCCGTTGGGCCGGGACCCCCTCGTCGTCGTAGCCGAACGTTCCCAGGCCGCCAGGGACAGTGGCATCGGCGGTGATGTTGACGATGGGTGAGCCATAGCGGAAGCTGCCCAACTTCTCTGGGGTCAGGAAGCTCGTCCCGGCGTAGCTGGCCTCCGTCCCGAAGACCCGGTCCAGCTCGATGGCATGTCCGCAGGATTCGTGCACCTGCAGGGCCAGCTGAGTGGCATCGAGGATCACGGTGGTCACGGTGCTGGGGCACTGCTTGGCAGTCAGCAGGGCCACCGCCTCCTCGGCGATGCGAGGGGCGTTCTCCACCAGCCTCATCCCCTCGATGAGCTCGTAGCCCGCCGTCCCCTGGTGACGGCCGAAGGAGTTGGGGTAGCTCCTCTTCTGCACCTCCCCCTCACCCACAGCCGTGGCCTCTAAACCCCCTCCGCTCTCGATAATCTCCTGCTCGATGAAGGAGCCTTCGGAGCTGGCGAAGACCTTATGCTCGCGGAAGAAGCTCAAACTCGACTTGGCCACAACGATGCCTTTGACCTGCCGCATGGCCTTATCAGCGGCCAGGAGGAGGTCGATCTTCCCCTCCAATGGGACCTGGAAGGGGTCAATCTCGATTGGCGTGCGGTAGGTGTCCACGTGGACGACAGGGGGGCCGATGTCCACGTCCCTGGTCTTAACCAGGGCACTGGCCTTAGCGATCTTGACGGCCAGGGCAGTGACTCGTTCCACCTCGGCTGGGGTCAGGAGGGAGCTTGAGGCGAAGCCCCAGGCGCCGTCAACGATGACCCGCACGCCGAAGCCTTGCTCTTCATCCTGGGCGAGCACCTCGACCACACCGTTCTTGACGGTGATGCTCTGGCTCTCCCGCCTCACGATGCGGATGTCAGCGTAGGTTGCGCCTCGCACCTGGGCCAGATTCAGGGCACGATCAGTTAGATCTCGCAATCTATACCTCCTTCTGAAAATGACGTAAGGACAAAGCGTTTCCGGCATAAGCGAACTTGCGAAGCAAATTGGGTGAAGCGAGGCGAAACCGCTTATGCCGTGTTATCTGATGTTGCGGCATTGAACTCAAGGGCTCGGATGACTTCCCTCGCTTTTGCGGCGAAAGCCTCAATTTCCTCACGAGGGGGCTGCACACCCGCCTCGAACATATCCACTTGTAGGAATGGGCCGGGGCGCTGATGTTCCCGCTGCAAATGGTTCCACGAGGGCTGGAGCACAAAGTGCAAGTGACCAGGCACCCAACCTTTGTGCGACCAGAGACAAATATAAACCTGATCCGGTTCTAGGATTGCTCGGATGGTGGACACAGCCCGGTGCAGCAAAGGTCCTAACTCCCTCGCCTCCTCCTCAGTCAGGTCCCAGAATTGGGCGCAGTGCCGAAATGGTTTAACAATCAGCGTACCGACCCCAAGCGGTCCGATGCAATGCTCCACAACCCAGTGTTTCGTGGCATATATCCTACCACCTGGCAGATCAAGCCTGCCGCTTGTTAGATCGCAGGCAAGACATCCTTCCATATCTCGTGCCTCCTGAATAAGACGCAATTGTGCACCGTATTCGAATATGGGTGAAAGTGATATTTGACTACTTTCGCAAAGTGCTTTAAAATAAAGATAAAGAGGTGACTCATATGCCGCTCTACGAGTATTATTGTTCCGATTGCCAAGGTAAATTCGAGGTCCTGCGGAAGTTCAGCCAGGCTGACAACCCTATCGCCTGCCCCTACTGCAAGAGCGATAAGACGAAGCGAGCCTTCTCCACCTTCGCTACTTTCAGCAAGGGTGCTGGTGGCGAGACCCGCTCCATCGGCAGCCCTTGCGCCTCCTGCACAGCTACCTCCTGCCGCACCTGTGGACAGTGATTTGACGAGATCTATGGTGACAGCTCGTCAATTACGGTATCGGTTTCCACCACAGTGGCATACCTGAATTCAAAGGACCCCCTGTATATGGGCAAGACCATCTTATCCCGCCTGCTCACGGTTATATCGAGGCCCTCGTAGCGGGCCTCCAGGAGAGCTATCAATCCCCCCTTTCGCGTGAGTGCCCTGGCTATGGTTTCCTGGTGTCCGATGGCCTGAAAGATGTAGGGCTCAGATATCCTGACCCCGTTAACGATCATCCCCGTGCCATCGCTGGCGATGACCGAGGAGACGATCAAGCGCTGTCCGTTGACGGCTATCGCCTCGGCCCCGGTATTGCGCAGCTCGTTGACCATGTCCTGCATGTCCAGGGCGCTGACCCTCCCCTCTATGCGCACCTCCACGCCGGGCCCTGACACCTCTACCAATCCGTTCACCATCTTGATCCTGTTCAGCTCATCCACCAAGGCCTGCAGCACCCCCTGCCCCTCAGCCTCCTGATAACGGCGGAGCTGGCTCCTGAGTGCCTCCACCTCCTCGCGCAGCTTGGCGTTGCTCTCCACCAGGCTGCTGATGATGAGCGCTTGCTCGGCGCTGGAGGGGAGGGTCACGATTATCCTCCGCTGGGTGCGCAACTGGGCTACTAATAGCACCCCCAAGAGGAGGCAAACGATGGTCAATGAGAGTCGAGACGATCTAGCAGTCATTCCTTCTTCCCCGGCTCGGCGTAGCGGATGAGGAAACTGCCCTTATAAGCGGGCAGGGTCATCTCGCCCACCTTAGCCACCTTGAACTGTATCCCGTAGAGCTTCACCCTCTGTTTAAGCTCCCCTAAGTAGTTGGGGTCTCGGAGGAGGCTCTCCTGGAGGGCTGGGTCGCCGATGGCTTGGATCCTGTAAGGGGGAGAGAGGCGGGTATCATTGACCATAACCGTGCTGCCTACGCAGTAGATGGAGGTGGTGGCCACTATCCGCTCATCGTTGATGGCTATAGCCTCCGAACCAGCTTGCCATAGGAGGTTAACCACGTCGCGCAGGTCGTACTCGTGAACGATGTAGGCGCTCAGGTCGGCACCTGCAGGCAGCGCTTGGATGCTACTGTCGTCCAGGATCACCTCCACCCCAGGGCCCTTGAGGGCGACCAGGCCAGCGGCTATCCTCTGGCTCTCCAGGGCGGCACTGATTTCCTTCAACATCTCGGTGCTGGCAGCCGCCGACTTCTGATACTCAGCGAGCTGCTCTCGCAGTTGACCGAGGGTTTCCTTAAGCTCCTCCTGCTCCCTCTCCAGACGCTGAATGGTAGCCGCCATCTGATCCCGCCCGTAATCCTGAGCCGAGGGCTGGACCGCTGGCGAGTTCCACTGGGCGATGAGCAGGAGGCCCAGAATCAAACCCGCTATGAAGATAGACGCGTTGCGCCGACTAATGGCCATTTCAATTCCCATCAGCACACGGAAAGGGGGAGAGTTTTCGTTACGAAAACTCTCTCCGAGAAGTTATATCACTCCATCGGTAGATGGAGAGAGTTTTCCACCAACTAGCCACCTGACACTTTCTTCCGGGGCAAGGCGAAGCTCCCTTTCCCTTGCTACAGAGGGGCGTCCACGCCCTGTCTTGTGCTGACCAAACTGGCGATGACAAATGGTCTCGCACCGATGGAGGCTATCTCATTCCAAAGCGATTTTGCTGCGATAGCAGCGAGACCATT